>JAPLFF010000008.1:4360-192164 GCA_026390775.1 Ignavibacteriales bacterium
ATTACTTTTGCAGGTGCTTTGATATTTGCCCCTACAAGCATTAAGTCAATTTCACAACTGCCCGGGTTTGAAGCGTAGTTTTTATCTTTGCTACGTATATTTCGTGTAATCTGGTCATACGATAATTTAAGTTTATATTTGCCTACGGGTAGATCACAGGAAAATTTACCATCCACATCCGTTGTTGCACGGGCAATAATGATGCTACCAGGGTCACCTTCCAAACCAATAGGAACGCCATTAATAGGTTCGCCAATTGTATTTTGTGCAAAAACTATATTTGCCGGGAATGCGCATACTGTAAATAAAATCAGCAAAGGAAGCTTTATGAATATTTTTATTTTCGAATTCATATAATTAGTCTCCAATTATTAATTTCTATTTAATGTCTGTTACAATTCCATAGGATAATTCTTATTCTAATGGAAGTAATACTTGAGAACTTAGACAGGGAACGAAGGATTTATTTATTTGCTAATTATATCTCCTTATATAAATAGTATTCAATTTGTTTTACCAGAATTTTGTTCGAATTTATATATGATAGCCAGCCGTTACAATAGCAAACAAGCGTACGGTATGTATTGGTAAGTGAACGGTATGAATAAAGAATTAATCGGTAAGTGAAGAAAGAGAACCTGACTCTGGAATAGAAATTTTATAAAGTGGCGGTGGGAGAGAAATAATTACTTCTGTTCCGTGTGCATTGTTATCGCGGTTACCTAAATCTTCAAACATGATCGGTTTAGGAAGCTGCATTTTTGTGCTTAGCAATCTGAGACGTTCTTCAATAATTTGTATCCCTTTTGAAATGTGATCTTCTCTTTTATTCTTCTTTGCTTCTTTAATTCCTATTCCATTATCGGTAACTTTAATTATTAATGATCTGCAGATTATTGAATCAATATCTACATTTTCAAATGAAAATGAAATTGTTACTAGTCCTCTACTACCGGAATTAATTATTCCATGCCAAAGAGTATTTTCCACAAACGGTTGGATGATCATATTCGGTATCATTATAGAATTGGTTTTAACATCTGTTCCGGTAATAATCTCATAAGAAAAACTTTCCTGAAATCTTAGCTTTTCAAGATCGAGATAAAGTTTAAGCCGGTTAATTTCTTCTGATAAAAGAATAAATCCGCTTCCTGCTGTATCAAGATTTTTTCTGATTAGCTTAGCCATCATCGCTATATAATCATTTGCCTCTTCATTTCTCTGGCAGTTGATGAGGTACTGTACTGAGTTGAGTGAGTTAAAAATAAAATGCGGGTTCATCATTGCAGATAAAGCCTGATGTTTTAGATCATTTATTCTTTCTGTAAGTATTAACTCTTCACCAATCTTTTTATTATTCAGCTTCAAGCGCCAAACTATTATAAAGACAGATAGACATACCAATATTGATATAATCAAAAGGTCAAACCAGATCGTTTCAATGAATCGGGGCAATACACGGAAGGAAAGAAAATATGGTTTACTCCAATCAGCATTCTGAGTTTTAGCCATAATTTGCAGCTCATATTTCCCATTCGCAAGAGAAATGAAATCCAGGAAATCATGATCAGTTTCCTTCCACTCACCATTTAAATTATATTTATATCTTACTGAACTCGGCGAAGAAAAGCTTAACGCTTTAAAGTCTATGTAAACATCACGTTGATCCGGTTTAAAAACTAAATTGTTATAGTTTGTATAAACCGAATCACCTGCTTTTATGCTGATTATTTTTACATTGAGTGAAGGAGAAATATAGCTGTCAAATAAATTTATGTCTAGAAAAGAGATCCCGCTACTTGTGCCGATGTACAGATAGTTTTTTCCCTCATCATAAAAAAGAGAGTATACTTCATTCGATGGAAGACCTGTTTGCCTGTTAAGATGTTTGATTGAATTCCCGTCAAATAAATAAAGTCCCTTCATGTTTCCAATCCAAATCCTGTTCTTGTTATCAGATACAATAGAAGTAGAGGATGATAAGTCATACCCATTTATTTTTGTGTAAGTTTTAATCGAATCATTTTTGAGGTTATAGTGTGTAATCCCTTTTTCGCCGGCAAACCAGACATTATTTTTATTATCCTGAATGATTGAATTTATTCTTGAGTTCAGAACCGGATTAGAGGGGAAAAAAGATTTCTTCCATCCTGCCTTTCCCGATTTATCGGGAGGGTTGGATAATTTGCATAATCCAAGACTTGTGCCTATCCAGATATTCTTTTGTGTATCCTCAAAAATTTCGTTAACACGGTTTAGACTAATGCTATCTCCAAAAATATAGAACTGGTAATGTTGATCCTTCTTATTGTTAAGATATCTTTGAACTCTTATGGAATTTCCCCCTGTTCCGAACAAATAAAGTCCGTCGCCAGTCTTACTAAAAGATGGCGAATTGAACATATAAAATTTTATTCCCTTGTAAGAAATATTCTTTATTAGATTTCCGCCAAACGCACCGCAGATATAAAAATCATTATTAACATTTTTAATATTGTAGATATATTCCGTTAACGTTTTTCCCGAATTGTTCTTGATTTGGTTGAATCTTCCGTTATCTAAAATATTAATACCATTAAAAGTACCAATCAATAATTTACCAGATTTTTCTTTAACAACTGAATAAACATTATTATTACTCAATCCGTCTTTTTCATTGTAGCTTCTTAGATAAAGATTATTTATACAATAAACGCCTTTGCCGTATGTGCTTATCCAAATATTCCCTTCATTATCTTCAAGGTAATTATTTACAAGCGTATTCTGCAGATCCATTTTTCTTCCGATATCAATAATTTTATCTGAACCGTTCGGAATTAAAAAGAAACCTCTGTTCATAATCGAAAACCAAATATTATTACTTTTGTCTCTTAGGATGGAAATAACATCATTATTGCCGGCATAGAGATCTATTCTATATATTTTAATTACAATGTTGTTTTTTACCTTATAGATAATCCCTTTAGTGCCAATAAAGTAACTGCCTTCATCACCGTCAGTAAGACAATAAACAGCCGTATCAGGTAAGCCGGTAATTCTCAATTTGGTTAATTTGTTGTTTTTGAAATTGAATAACCCGGTTGTGGTTAAAGCAATTACTTCAGAACTTAATAATTTTTCTAATTTAATTATTTGAACGGGATAGGGGTTAATAATGTAATTAGAAAAGCCGGAAGGTATTTTTTCGTTGATAACATTTATTCCTTCATAACTACGATAGGCGTATAATTTTTTCTGGTAATTACCTGAAGGGATAAGTAACAAATATGATATAGCAAAACTTTTCCCGTCAATTTCACTGCAATAGTTTTCGATCCGGCCGTTTCTTAAAACATTAATCCCTTTTTCATAATTACCGATATACAATTCGCCATTTTTCCCTTCCACAAGAGATATGATCGAATTGGAATTAAGACCGTCATTTGTTCTGAACGTAGTAAAGCGTTTTCCGTCAAATTTGCTCATTCCGTTTAATGTAGCGAACCAGATAAAACCATTTCTATCCTGAATGATATTAAAAACAGTTGAAGAAGCAAGCCCGTCGGAGGAAGTGTAATGATAAAAAGAAGGTGTCTGTGAATAAAGTTGGGTATACTGAAGAAAACTGAATACGATAAGTATTAAAAATTTTTTTAACATATTCAAACAGCATTTAGCACTGCTTTTATTTTTTGAATAAATTCCGGAACTCTGCGGCGCGATATCTCAATCTTGCTTCCGTCTGTCATCGTAATAAAGCTTCCGCTGATGTTTGAATAATCTTTAATATACTTAAGATTGATAATATGCGATTTGTGAATTCTGAAAAATTTTTCTTTTGGTATGGTATCTTCAAAATCTTTTAATGTACGGGAAACGATTGTATTCTTTCCATCCTTAAAAATTACTTTTGTATAACATCCTTCAGCTTCGAGACGGATTATATCATCAATTTCCAATACATTAAATCCATGAGATGCAGGAAGAACTAATTTATCTGTTTCATGAACATTCTCGGCTTTTATCTTTTTATTCTTAATCAATAAAAGTTTTTTAACTGTCTGTTTAAGCTCCTTGATATTTACCGGTTTAAGTAGATAATCTGCGGCTCCAGCTTTAACGGCATTGATTCCAAATTCCTCATGAGCACTGACGAATACAACCATAAAGTTCAGTTCATCGTATTCATCAAGAAAATCAAATCCGTCGAGTACTGGCATATTAATATCGAGAAACACTACATCGGGCTTATGAACATTTACGAGATCCTTTGCACTAACCACGGAATCCGCACATCCTAGGATTTCAATTTCATGACAATAATTTTCAATAATCTTTTTAAGGTTCTCCCGCCCATGAAGTTCATCATCAACTATTATTGCTGTTAGCTTATTAAATACATTTTGTGGATTCATGACTCACTACTTTAATTTACTATGTAACCTGAAATTGTTCAGGCACAATTAACTTTCGTTAAATAGATAAGTCGTTAATATTTGGGTGATATTACACTTCCATAATTTCTTTTTCTTTATGCTTTATAATCTCATCAACCATTGTAATATGTTCATCCGTAAGCTTCTGCGTTTCTTTTTCAGCTTCTTTTAATTCATCTTCGGTCATCTTTTTTTCTTTTTCCATTTTTTTAAGATGATCATTTGCATCGCGGCGTACATTTCTTAAAGCGACTTTTGCTTCTTCACCAAATTTCTTAACCAATTTTACAAGATCTTTTCTTCGTTCTTCGGTTAACAGTGGTATGGGGATCTTAAGATTAGTTCCATCACTTATTGGATTTAATCCAAGGTCTGATGCAATAATAGCTTTATCAATCGCCTGCACCATTGATTTATCCCATGGAGTAATTGAAATTGTGTGTGCATCAAGTACAGAGACATTACCGACTTGATTGAGAGGACTCATTGTTCCGTAATAATCTACTTTTATACCGTCGAGTAATGCAGTTGTAGCTTTGCCTGTTCTAATTTTTGCAATTTCAGCTCTGAATGCTTCAACACTTTTATCCATCCGATGGCGAGCATCTTTTATTTGTGGATGGTTTAACATAGGACCTCACAAATTTTAGTTCTTAATAGTTTACGCCAAATTTCTAACCGATGTTCCAATATTTTCTCCCGTAACAACTTTTAAAAGATTACCGGGTTTATCCATATTAAATATTATTATCGGTAAATTATTTTCTTTACATAAACTGATTGCCGTTAAATCCATAACACGAAGATTTTTTTGGAGAACATCAATGTAAGAGATTTCTTCAAAGCGAAATGCATCCGGATTTTTTTCCGGATCAGAATCGAATACACCATCAACACGCGTTCCTTTCAATATTGCATCGGCTTCAATCTCAACAGCTCTTAATGAAGCGGCTGTATCAGTACTGAAATATGGATGACCAGTTCCTGCTCCAAGGATTACCACTCTTCCCTTTTCAAGATGTCTTATAGCTCTGCGCCTGATATAAGGTTCTGCAATAGCTTCCATATTAATTGCGGTCATCAAACGAGTGTACATTCCTTTATTCTCACAAGCATTTTGCAAAGCAAGTGAATTGATCATCGTTGCCAGCATTCCCATATGATCACCTGTTACACGGTCAATACCTTGACCGTTGGCATTTAATCCGCGATATATATTTCCGCCTCCGATTACAATCCCTACTTGAACTCCGAGTGAATGAATTGTTTTTATTTCATCAGAAAAGAAATCCAAGATTTTGGGTTCGATTCCAAATTCGTTCTCGCCAGCCAGAGATTCTCCGCTGAGCTTTAGTAATATTCTTTTGTATTTAAGTTTAGTAGTCATAAATCGTTTCCAATATAAAAAAAAAGGTCTTATTTAGAAATAAGACCTTTTTCCGAATTACTTTTTCTCATCGCTGAGGTGAAATCTTCTGAATTTAATCAGTTTCACTTGCGCTGAGTTTGTTTTATTAAACTCTTCAATTAATCCGCCGATCTTTTTCGTATTATCTTTTACAAACGCTTGTTCAAAAAGACAATTCTCTTCGTAGAATTTATTTAGTTTACCAAGAGCAATTTTTTCTAGAATCTGTTCTGGTTTACCTTCTTTACGCGCAAGCTCTTTGTAAATCTCAACTTCTTTTTCAATTAGAGTTTTATCAACTTCATCACGATATATTGATAATGGTCGCATAGCGGCAACTTGCATTGCAATGTCTTTTAAGACCGGTTCGAATACATTTGTTTTATCAGAAGGAACATTCTCTGCCTCAATAAGAACACCAAGTTTTGAACCTGCATGAACATAATCTACAATTTCACCATTAGCAGTGCTATCAATTGCAAAACGTGATATTTCAATTTTCTCTCCGATTCTACCAATGATCGCATTTAATTCATCAGCAGCTTTCTTACCATCTTTCGACATTTCCGTCAGAGATGATACACTTGCAGGTTTATTATTAACAACAATATCCATAACAAAGTTTGTAAAATTCACAAAGTCATCACTTTTAGCAACGAAATCTGTTTCGCAATTCACTTCTAAGATCGCACCGGTTTTTCCATTATTGAAAACACGTGTTAAAACTATTCCTTCATTTGCAGTTCTTTCAGCTCGTTTTGCTGCAACAGATGCACCTTTTTTTCTTAATAGTTCAACTGCTTTTTCGAAGTCACCGTCAGCCTCTTCAAGAGCTTTCTTGCAATCCATCATCCCTGCACCGGTTTTTTCTCTTAATTCTTTTACCTGATTTGCACTTACTGCCATAATTTATTTACCTCAATAATTTTCTAAAAAACTTCATTAACATTTATTCTGTTTTTGTTTCGATGCTATCTTCTTTTTTCTCAACAGGTTTTACTTCCGGTTTATCTTCTTTCTTTTCAACATGTCTATCATCTCTTCTTGGAGCCGGTCTATTCGGTCTGTTGTCTCTCCTATCTCTGTGTTGCGGTCTCTTATCACCTTTTTCATCAATTTTTACTCTTCTTACTTTACCTTTTGCGTCTTTCTTTTCTACTTCTTGTTCTTCTTTATTTTCTTTTTTACTTTCTCTTTCAGCTGCTTCATGTGCTCTTAATTCTTTTGATTTTGCATTTCCTTCAATAACTGCGTCGGCAATTAATCGTGTAATTACTTCAACTGCACGTGATGCATCGTCATTAGCAGGAATGATATAATCAATAGGAGCAGGATCGCAGTTTGTATCTACGATTGCAAAAAGTGGAATGTTCAATCGTAACGCTTCATTAACTGCAATTGATTCTTTTTTAATATCAACTATGAATAAAGCTCCAGGCATTTTTGCAAGTGTTTCAACACCATCAAGAACTTTTCTTAGCTTATCTTTTTCTCTTGTTAGAACGAGGCGTTCCTTCTTTGTGATTTTTTCAAAAGTACCGTCGCTCTCCATCTTTTCAATATTTTGTAATCGTTTAATACTTTTACGAATTGTCTGAAAATTGGTTAGCATTCCGCCAAGCCATCTTTCGCTTACCCAGTTACTGTCTGAACGTTTTGCTTCTGCTGCAACTGTTCCTTTAGCTTGTTTTTTTGTGCCTACAAAAAGAACGCGTTTACCCTGAGATACAATCTCTGTCATAGCTTGAGCAGCTACTTCGATTGCCTCTTGTGTTTTCTTTAAATCAATTATATGAATACCATTCTTTTCCATAAAGATGTATGGTTTCATTTTAGGATTCCAGCGACGTGTTAAGTGACCGAAGTGTGCGCCTGATTCGATGAGTTCTGTGAGTTGGACTCTAGACATGATTTCTCCTGTTTTTCTTCTACCCTCTTCATCTTTGCCTTCCATCTCTTTTTAACGTGAGACACAGGGGGCAAATCCGAGAGTATGAATAATGTTAATTAAATAATTATCTCTTAGAGAATTGGAATCTTTTACGCGCTTTCTTTTGACCGTATTTTTTACGTTCAACCATTCTTGGATCTCTTTTCAAAAGACCTTCTGCTTTTAACGGAACTCTAAAATCTCCATTAATTTCTTCAAGCGCTCTTGAAATTCCAAGACGAATTGAATCTGATTGACCGGAAATACCGCCGCCGTTCACATTTGCAAAGACATCATATTTACCGAGGGTTTCTGTTGCAACAAAAGGAAGCATTAAATTATCTTGATGATCTTTACGCGAAAAAAACTTTTCAAATTCTTTGTCATTAACGGTTATCTTGCCGGAACCACTTCTTAAATAAACTCTGGCTACAGCATTTTTTCTTCTTCCAACAAAAATTTTATCTGTCATCAACTCTCTCCATTAAAGACTTATAACTTCTGGTTTTTGAGCGCTATGCGGATGTACATCACCTGCATACACTTTTAACTTCTTAATTAATTTTCTTCCTAGTTTTGTTTTGGGCAGCATACCTTTAACTGCATTTTCAAAAGCGAATTCCGGTTTCTTTTCCATCACTTCTGAAAAACTTCTAAATCTTGTACCACCCGGATACGTTGAGTGTGAAAAATAAGTTTTTTGAGTTTCTCTCTTACCGGTCATTCTAATTTTATCGGCATTAATAACGACTACAAAATCGCCTGTATCCATATTAGGTGTAAACTCTGGTTTATTTTTACCGCGAATTACTCTGGCTACTTTGGCTGCTAAACGACCTAAAATTTGATCTTTTGCATCAACCAAATACCATTTTTGATTGGCGTCTTCCGGTTTTATAAATCTTGTAATTCTTTCCTGCTTCAAAACTGCCTCCAAAAGCAAAATTCTATTTTTCAAAGGGTGTAAATATATTTCTATGAGGTTAGAATGTCAAGAAAAGGCGATTTTAAAATTCTCATCATTTTATGAACCAAACGACTTTATTAATACAAAAAGATAAATCTATTGTTAATAGTTTTATGTAAAAGCACCTCTTTTAATTAGATTTAATCGTAAAATTATGAGTTATTCATGAAAATTCTTGTTACTGGCGGCGCGGGATTCCTTGGTATTAACCTAATTCGCTTTCTGCTTCAAAAAAATTATGAAATAGTTTCTCTTGATATATCAGATTTCGATTATCCTGATGTGAAAAACAAAATCAAAATTATCAAAGGTGATATCCGTAATAAGGTAACAGTGGAATCAGCATTACAAAATGTGGATATAGTTATTCATACTGCAGCTGCGCTACCGCTTTACTCTCCAGAAGAAATTTATACAACCGATGTCCAAGGAACCCACACACTTCTTCATGAAGCATTCATGAAAAATGTTAAACGATTTATTCACGTTTCCTCTACCGCTGTTTACGGAATACCTAATCATCATCCGCTTTATGAAAACGATAAGCTCGATGGCGTTGGTCCGTACGGTAAAGCAAAAATTGAAGCGGAAAATCTTTGTCTAGAATTCAGAAAGAAAAATATGTGTGTGCCTATCCTTCGTCCAAAATCTTTTATCGGTCCTGAACGGCTTGGTGTCTTTGCGCTTTTTTATGATTGGGCAAAAGACAGAAAGAATTTTCCTATGATCGGAAATGGAAATAACCGTTATCAATTGCTTGATGTAGAAGATCTCTGCGAAGCAATTTATAATTGCATAACTCTACCGGAAAAAATTGTAAACGATACTTTCAACATTGGCGCAAAAGAATTCACAACTATGAAGGAAGATTATCAAACTGTTTTAGACTTTGCAGGATTCGGGAAAAAAATTATTGGACTTCCAGAAAAACCAATCATACTAACATTAAAATTATTCGAAGTACTAAAAATTTCGCCACTTTACAAATGGGTTTACGAAACTGCATCCAAGGATTCATTTGTTTCAATAGAAAAAGCAGAAAAGATTTTAGGATTCGCACCAAAATATTCAAATAAAGATGCGCTCATAAGAAATTATAAATGGTATCTGGAAAATTTGAATTCCTTTAAAGACCAATCCGGTATTAGCCACCGTGTTCCTTGGAAGCAAGGAATACTTTCTATAGCAAAAAAATTCTTCTAGTTTCTGCAAACTATGTACCGTAAACTATGATTAATGTTCAGATAATTTTATATTTGCACCGAAAAATAAATTAACAAAGGAAAGACAATGCCGACAAAGAAGGATTTCTTAAAAGAAACTATTCAACACTTCGATATAAAAGAACACAACGTTATTAAGTTGGTTGATTCGATGGAGAAGATGGCTTTTAGCGCACGCGACCTTAATCGTGCGGCTCAAATCTATGATAAGATGCTTCGTGATAAAGATTGCGCTGTTATTTTAACTCTTGCAGGAAGTTTATTCAGTGCAGGATTAAAAAGAGTTGTTTACGATCTGATTACAAACAACATGATTGATGCAATTGTATCAACCGGTGCAATAATGGTTGATCAAGATTTTTTTGAAGCGCTCGGATTCAAACATTACATCGGTACACCTTTCGTTGATGATAATGTTATGCGCGATCTTCACATTGATAGAATTTATGATACGTTTATTGACGAAGATGAACTCCGCATTTGTGATGACACCACAGCAAAGATTTTTGATTCACTTGAGCCGAGACCATATTCTTCAAGAGAACTTCTCTGGAATTTTGGTAAATACCTTGATGAAAGCGGCGGACCAAAAGTTGATGACAGTGTTATCTACGCTGCATACAAACATAATGTCCCGATCTTTGTTCCCGCATTCTCTGATTGCTCGGCAGGATTTGGAATAATTGTTCACCAAACAAAAAATCCGGAGAAACATCTTTCATTCGATTCCGGAAAAGATTTTCTTGAACTCACTCAAATAAAATTAAACAGTAAAGAATCCGGAATCTTTATGATTGGCGGCGGTGTTCCCAAAAACTTTACACAAGATATTGTTGTTGCTGCAGAAATACTTCAAGAGAATGCACCAATGCATAAATATGCTGTTCAAATTACAGTTGCAGATGTTCGTGACGGCGCTCTTTCATCATCTACACTTAAAGAAGCAAGTTCATGGGGAAAAGTTGAAACTACTTATGAACAGATGGTTTATTCGGAAGCGACAATTGCAATGCCTTTAATTGCCGGTTATGCTTATCATAAAGGTGCATGGAAGAATAGAGCTAAAAAAGAATTTCAAAAATTATTTACTAAAAAAGTTAATGTTTAACCTTCACTAAAATTCCCTCTCCTTAGTAAGGAGAGGGACTAAGGCTTGCCCGCCGTTTTTTAAGGCGGGGTGGAGGTCAAAAAAAACCCGATTGCTTAGATCGGGTTTTTTTATTTACGGAAATCTGATACTGCAAATTATTTCATCAATATCATTTTTTTAGATTCGTTATAATTTCCGGTAGTTAATTTATAAATATAAACTCCGCTTGCTAACATCGAAGCATTGAAATCAACTTTATGATTGCCTGCTTCAACCTTTCCATTAACCAAAGTAGCAACTAACTTTCCAAGTACATCATAAACTTGGAGCTTAACATTGCTAACAGCTGAAAGCTGATAACTGATAACTGTTGTTGGATTAAAAGGATTTGGGTAATTCTGTTCAAGCTGAAAACTTGTAGGAAGATTATTTTCATTTTCAATTCCAGTTTGAATATAATTTGTTCCAACAAATGCACCGCGTCCGTGCGTTGCCGCAACAACAGTTCCATCAGATTTTCTTGATGTAATATATTCCACCACAACATTACCAATTACGTTTGATCCTTCTTGTGCCCACAACGTACTACTACCGTTCAATAGAGTTGTAGAATAAACTCCGGTACTCGTTCCTATTAAATAAACTTTGCCGGAAGTGGAACTAGTAGTTGGAAGAATTGTTGCTGAACGAACAGAGGGACCAGTCGGCCCGCTTAAATTTCCTTCTACATCAGACCAACTTGCACCGCCGTCATTTGTGTACCATAAACTTTTAACATTGTAATTTGATAATACTACTAAAACTTCATTTGCATTATCGGAGTTGATTGCAATTCCATGAATATAAGAACCATTAGGAACACCCCCTGCTATATTTAGTGCAGGAAAATTTGATGGTGTAATTTCAGTTGCAGTGGTTGAAGTTTTAGAATTACTCATCTTATAAATTTTAGGTTGACTAGATGTTGATGAAGCCGCTAAATAAAGAATGTTTTGTGTTCTTGAAACTGCTAAAGTAGAAAAGGAATATCCTGCACCAATTTGTAGATCAATAGATTTCCAACCTTGTGAAGTTTTATTCTGATAAAGTGGGATTGTTGACAAAGAACTATCCCTCCATAAAATGTTTCCTGCAATGTAATACATGAAATTTTCATCGCTTGGATCAACAGCAAACGGATTAACAAATTTCATTCCTGTTGCCGCCACAGGAGTTATTTCCGACCAATTACTTGTGTTAATATCACCAGTATAGTAGGTTCCGAATCGGTAAACTGAGCCGTTTTGTGTAGAGCCATAAGAATAAGAATAATAGTTAAAAACTTGAGAACCTATATATGAATAAGAACCGTCGCCCGTAGTCACATCAATTGAGCTGCTTGCGGTAGTTCCGTCCCATCTAAAAAATGGTGAACCGTTATCCTGTGTTCCACCGAAGATACGTGTATCACCGAAAGTTGCTGAAATTGCCATTGTATAATATTGTGTAACATTATAATGATTATCCATATTAACCCAAGGAAAGAATGTTGGATAGTTTGTTGTTGTTGCATCAGAGTAATAACTAATTCCTCCATCATGACCCACCCAAATTTGGTTTGGATTATTCTGATCAAATACTATAGTATGTATATCGGGATGTAAACCCGGATAGAAAAAGCTTGATATATAACCATAGCCTCCAATCCAATTTATTTTTGGATCGTTTGTCGGGGAGATTAGTTTTGTAGCAAAACCATCAAGTGATCTGAATAAATTAGTACCTCCAATAAAAACAATATTTTCATTTTGCGGATGAACAGCTATTGCCATGTTGTAATCGCCTTGTGTGTCAAAATATCCTTTGCTATTAGTAGATGTAAAATCGGGAAGATTAGCTGACAAATCAGTAGAGACACCTGTAGAAATATTTATTTTAAATAACCGAACATCGTCTTTACTTGGTGAGCCAATTGGAATACCTGTGTTTGTTAAACTAAAAAACAAATTTGGATTTGATGTGCTGAATGACATTACAGATCTGGAAAAAGATGTCGGAAAATCAACCGGAGTTATACTTGACCAATTTAATCCATCATCTGTTGATTTAAATAATCCCGGTACTGTTAGATTAGTTCCTGAAGAATTTAGTTGCGATAAATAACTAACCATCACACCATTTTTATTAATTATCAAATCTGTATAATAGTGATCATTCAATTGTCCCCGATTAATCGTCCAAGTAGATCCTCCATCAGTTGATTTGAGAATAGCACCAGCATTTGAACATACAAATACATTTCCAGTCGGACTAACAACTACTTTTGAAGCATAAGAGAAATAACTATTCCAGCTTGTACTGCTTGGGTTATAAAGAGAATTAGCATATTGTATTAAATTCCATGTCTCTCCGTTATCTGTTGATTTATAAAATCCGCCGCCGTAAAAACTAGCATTGCCACCCCGAGATCTTGCACTGTTTCCGTCAAACTCTCCGCCGACAGCATACCAATAAGTTTGAAAACTCGGTCTTGGATCTTGAGCAATTGATGTTACACTTAAGATACCAGTCTTACTGCTTTTAGAATACCATGTCGCTCCTTTGTCTGTAGATTTCCAAATTCCTCCGGAAACACCAGCAGCGATAACATTATTACTACTTGCTATATCTATAGCAATGGTGCGTGTTCTTCCGCCAACATCGAAAGGACCGGCTTCTTTCCAATTAAATGCCAGAGCATTTAATCCTTTCATTAATCTCTCTTCCGATTTGGGTATTTTAGAAGCAAATGCAATTTCCTTTTCACGAATATTTTCCGGAATTGAATTTGTTCTTGGATCTCTGAGAAGCATAAAGAAGTATTCGTTTCTCTCTATTGCAGTTTGTTTTTTCTTTTCCAGAGACTCTTCATTTTCTCCTTCGCTTCTTATAAAGGAGGAATTAGATTCATAGTTATATGATTTAAATATCAGTAGGGAAATTCCAAATGATATAACTAAAACAAAAAGAGAAATTCTTTTCAACATAATTTATTTCCTTGTTTTATTATTTCGAGATCTCTAAATTATTTTGAAACTGTCACTCTGAACGAAGTGAAGAGTCTCTTTACGTTCCAAAATTGAGATGTTTCTCCCGATGAATCGGGATCAACATGACAATTGTTAATTTCTCAGAGGTCTCATTTCATTAATTGAGAAACGGTCCAAACAGAATTTTGTTCACTTTCCATTTTCATTTTAGGTTGTTTTATTTCAACTTGAAATTCGGTCCCTTTCTTAAGAGATTTTAATTCGATCAACCGTTTAGCCATTTGCAATTTCATACCGGCATTAGGTGCAATTTCTTCAGTTGCAGAACCATAGCCAAGAACTGATTTTACATTTACATCTATTAAATAGACATCACCGCTTTCTGCAAAACTATTCATTGTACACACAACTATTGCAGAACCGGGAGGAATATCTTCACCAATAGGTTTTCTTATTTGTGCGGATTGCTCTGATGATGAACATTTATAAAAAAGGAAAGAAGAAACGATTAGAACAATGAAAATAAACGGAGTGAACTTTTTCATGATCCGCCCTTATTTAAATTTTTTATTTAGGAATGAATAAATCACTAAACGCTTTCTTTGTTTTCTCAGACTAATAGTAAGATAAAAAAATAATTTTACAAATAAACCTTATTTCAAAATTTTTATTATTTTAAAATGGAAGAGGTTGTCTTAAAAAATCAGATTGGCCGTCATTGCGAGAAATGAAAAGACGAAGCAATCTAGATTTAATCGTAAAGACTTAACTTTCGTTAGCTTCACTCACAAAGACAAATTTTAGAATTTTTCAGAAGTTTCTAATCACATTATAGATGATTAATTACTTCTGCTGTTGGAAAACTCAAATAGAAATTTCTCGTTTCCCATTAAATCTTTCAACGTCATTTTATCCACCACGGAATCAACAGAGTCCTGGATTAATTTCCATAATGAACGGACAGAACAATCAATTGAGTTAGTGCAAATATCCATTGCGCCGGTATGTGTATTGCAAAACTCATCATCAAACAATCTTCCGCCCAATACTTTAAGAATATTACCAACAGATATCTGTTCCGGCGGACGGGTTAAAGTGTAACCACCAATTTGTCCTCGTGAACTTTCCAATAATCCGCCAATACGAAGTACGCGTAAAATTTTGCCGGCGTTGTGTTCTGTTATTCCTTCTGCTCTGCTTATCTCCGGAATAGTAAAAGATTTTTCCACAGTATAAAATTTTGCTATACGGAGTAAACATCTTAAACCATATTCTTCTTGAGAAGTGAATTTCATTTTAGTTCTCGTTCAATGGAATTTTGCTTCCGCACGTTTTTGCATGAATTAATTTATCGTACATCTCTTTAGAAATTGAAGGACCTTGCGCAGAACAATATTGTTGAAATACTTTTTGAAGTTCTTCTGCAATCTCTTCAGAATATCTTCCTTCAATTTGATGACGTTGCATTGTGTAAACTAATTCACCATTCTTATAAAGCGCCATAAACGGTGATGACGGCGGTAAACTTTTTAAATAATTATTCCGGAAATGATCAACTGCATCGCGATCCTGTCCTGCAAACACAGTAATAATTTTATCCGGTATAATATTATTCTGTAAAGCTAAAGCTGCACCGGGACGGGCGCTTCCTGCAGCGCAACCGCAAACAGAATTGATCATTACAAATACTGTTTTATCATTTTGTTGTTTAAGATAGCTGTCAACTTTTTCGGGAGTTGTTGCTTCTTCAAAACCTACGTAAAGCAATTCATCTCTCATTGGCTGAACTGCTTCCGAATCATAAATTGGTGCTTTCTGATTTATGGTGAACATATTTGTTTCCTTTCTATTGTTTTCATTGTCATTCTGAATGAGTGAAACGAATGAAGAATCTCAGACTCTTCTCCCGACAAGTCGGGATCAGAGTGACAAATAAATTTTTATAAAAAACCTAATTGCAATTTTGCTTCTTCAGTCATTTTTTCCATACTCCAAGCCGGTTCCCAAACCAAATCAACATAAACATCTTTAACGCCTTTAACACTTTTCACTTTTTCTTTTACTTCACCGAGTAAACTTCCTGCAACAGGACAAGCTGGAGAAGTCAAAGTCATTTTAATATATGTATTCCCTTCGTCATCAATCTTGATTCCGTATATCAATCCTAATTCCCAAATATCAACCGGAATTTCCGGATCGAAACAAGTTCTGAGAGCATCAACTACAGCTTGTTCTAATTTTACTTTATCTACCATGTTAGTCCTCGACCACCCCCTTTAATTCCCCCTCCTTAACTAAGGAGGGGGACACAGGGGGAGGTATCACGCAAACATTTTTTTTACTTTTTGAATTCCAAGTAAAAGTTTATCTATTTCTTCTTTAGTATTATAAAATGCAAATGAAGCTCTTGCTGTTGCCGGCACATTAAATCTTGCCATCAGCGGTTGAGTGCAATGATGTCCTGTACGTATTGCAATACCGTCTGTATCTATAATAGTTCCGATATCATAAGGATGTATTCCGTCTATCACGAATGAAACAACTGATGCTTTCTCTTTTGCAGTTCCGATTATTCGTAACCCTTCCACTTGAGAAAGTTTTTCTGTCGCATAATCCAATAATAAATTTTCATGCGTTACTAAATCATTTCTATCAAATTGATTTATATAATCAATGGCAGCACCGAGACCAATTCCGCCGGCAATATTGGGAGTTCCTGCTTCAAACTTTCGCGGTAGATCATCGAATGTAGTTTTTTCAAATGTTACTGTTCTAATCATATCACCGCCGCCTTGATATGGAGGCATCATTTCCAGCCATTCCGTTTTACCGTAAAGTACGCCAATGCCGGTCGGTCCAAAAATTTTATGTCCGGAGAATGCATAAAAATCTGCGTTAAGATCCTGAACATCAACTTTGAAATGCGGAACTGCCTGAGCGCCATCGAGAAGAACGGGAACCCCGTGTGAGTGAGCAATCTCTATTACGGGATTGATTGTTCCCAATGAGTTTGATATGTGAACTACCGAAACAAGTTTTGTTTTTTCAGTGATCAGTTTCTCATAAGCTTCTAAATCGAGTTCACCAGAATCATTGATTGGAATGACTTTCAATTTAATTTTTTTTCTATCGCCCATTAATTGCCAGGGAACAATGTTCGCATGATGTTCCATGTGCGAAATAATTACTTCATCGCCATCCTTAAAATGTTTTGCTCTGCAAAGTGAAGACGCAACAAGATTAATTGCTTCGGTTGTTCCTCGAACAAAAATTATTTCCGAAGCACTTAATGCATTAATTAATTCTTTTACTTTAAGGCGTGCAGTTTCATATTGTTCGGTCGCTAATTCACTTAAGAAATATAAACCGCGATGAATATTTGCATTATCAAAAGAATAGTATTGAGTAAGTGCATCAATAACTGATTGTGGTTTTTGTGATGTTGCTGCGTTATCGAGATAGACCAATAATTTTCCGTTAACTAATCGTTTGAGAATTGGAAAATCATTTCGAATTTTTTCGATTTCAAATTTTCTCTTTATTTCCGTAATTGTGTTTATCATTTCTACTCTCAAAATAAATGGAACGCGGATAAAATCTGATTAAGCGGATTTCCGCTGATTAATCCTAATTCTATTGTTCGTTTCCGACTTCTACTCTATGCAAATGTTCAAATATCATATGATTTATTTGTTCTTTAAGCGGCTCAATCTTTACTGTATCAATTACATCATTGGCAAATGCCCGGATCAACATTGATTTTGCCAATTCTTGCGGAACTCCGCGGGATCTAATATAAAATTCGGAAGTATCATCAAGATGCCCGACTGTTGCACCGTGAGAACATTTTACATCATCGGCAAAAATTTCAAGCTGAGGTTTTGTATCTATTGTTGCCGTTTTAGAAAGTAAAATTGTTTTATTCTGCTGATATGCATTCGTCTTCTGAGCATCTCGTCTAACAATTATTTTTCCGTTAAATACACCACGCGAATTGTCGTCAAGAATTCCTTTGTAAAGTTCGTTGCTCATACAATTCGGTTTTGCATGATCTACAAAAGTATGATTATCAACGTGCTGTTTACCATGCGCCAGATATAATCCATAATAATGTGTTTCGATGTTTTGATCATCGTGCAAAGTATTTATATCGTTGCGTACAATCGCTCCGCCGAAATTTATATTATAATGATTGAAGACACTGTTCTTCTTTTGAATTGCCTGCACTTTCTCAATATGATATGATTCATCGTTTTCGTTTTGAATCTTATAAAAATCTACAATTGCATTTTCTTCAACATAAACTTCTGTAATGATATTGCTGAAATAAGTTTTGTTGCTGTAACCATTATAATTTGTAATTACACTTACTTGCGAATTCTTTCCGGCTACAATTAAATTTCTTGGTGTTGAAAGTACAAGATCATCCTTGCTTGAATTCAAATAGAGAACTTGAATTGGTTTTTCTAAGATCATTCCATCCGGAAGAATAACAACAAGTCCATCATACGAGTAAGCTGTATTCAAAGCATTAAATGCATTATCAATCTTCGAAAGTTTATTTATGTACTTACTAATCGAGTCGGGATTATTTTTTGTGATTCTATTCAATCCATCAACAACAACACCTTTTGGTAAATTACCAATCTCACTAAGTTCTTCCGCAAATAATCCATTTACAAAAACTATTAAGTGATAGTCAAAATCCTTAAAGAGCAATGGTTTGATTTCTTCCTTTCTGAATTTATGAAGAGTTGAAATTAATGCCGGAATAAAATTCTGTTTAAGAATCGGTGTTACGTTTGTGTATTTCCATTCTTCATTTCGGTTTGTTGGAAAACTAAGTTCAGCCAAACTTATTAGTGCGTTCTTGCGTATATCATGCAAAAAGGATTTTGATTGACCGTTCAATTTATCTTCAAATGATTTAAACTTTGATACGTACCACTCGTTAGCACTTTTATGTTCTATATTATTCATTTGTTTTCCGATCACGCGTTTTCAGTTTCTAATTCTTCCGTCTTGATCCAATCATAACCTTTTTCTTCCAGTTCAAGAGCTAATTCTTTCCCGCCGGATTTAATAATTCTTCCTTTGGAAAGTACGTGGACAAAATCCGGTTGGATATAATTAAGTAATCTTTGATAATGAGTTACAACCAAGAAAGCATTGTTTGGATTTCTATAAATGTTTACACCGTTTGATACAATCCGCAATGCATCAATATCAAGTCCGGAATCGGTTTCATCAAGAAGAACAAACTTCGGTTCAAGCATCAGCATTTGAAAAATTTCATTTCGTTTCTTTTCACCGCCGGAAAATCCAACATTAACAGCACGACTGATAAGTGTATCATCTAAACCCAAAACTTTTGCTTTGTCTTTAATACGGTCAAGAAATTCTTTAGGTGTCAGCTCGGTAAGATTATTATATTTTCTGATTTCATTCAAAGCTGTTTTCAAAAATGTTGCATTACTGATTCCGGGTATTTCAATTGGATACTGAAACGCTAAGAACATGCCTTCGCGTGCACGTGTTTCTGGATCCATATCCAATAAATTTTTTCCTTCAAACAAAATAGTTCCTTTAGTTACTTCATAACTTTTATTTCCGGTTAAAACATTTGCAAGTGTACTTTTTCCCGAACCGTTCGGACCCATAATCGCATGTACTTCGCCGGTCTTTATTTCAAGATTAATTCCTTTAAGAATTTCTTTTCCATCAACATTTGCATGCAGATTTTTTATTGATAACATTCTTTCTCCCTAGTTCTCAGCTGTCAGCAATCAGCTTTCAGTTCTAATTAAATTCTCAATTCGCAACCTGCCTGCCGGCAGGCGAGGTTCTAAATTCTCAATTGCTTTTTATCCTACCGATCCTTCTAAACTAATCGCTAGAAGCTTTTGCGCTTCAACTGCAAATTCCATCGGTAATTCCTTAAAGACTTCTTTACAAAAACCGTTTACGATCATGTTAACCGCATCTTCGGTTGATATTCCGCGTTGATTTAAATAAAAGATTTGGTCCTCTCCAATTTTGGAAGTAGTTGCTTCGTGCTCAACTTTTGATGATTCATTTTCAACTTCTATGTAAGGAAATGTGTGAGCGCCGCATTTATCACTCATCAGCATTGAATCGCATTGAGTATAGTTGCGTGCACCTTCAGCATTCTTGCCAATCTTAATCAATCCACGGTAAGAATTATTGCTGTGTCCGGCAGAAATACCTTTTGAAACAACTGTGCTCTTTGTGTTTTTGCCGAGATGAATCATTTTTGTGCCGGTATCGGCTTGCTGATAATTATTTGTAACCGCTACGGAATAAAATTCTCCAATCGAGTTATCACCTTGCAGAATACAGCTCGGATATTTCCATGTAATTGCAGAACCAGTTTCAACTTGCGTCCAAGATATTTTTGAATTTTTCCCTCTGCAAGCTCCGCGCTTAGTAACAAAATTGTAGATTCCTCCTTTACCTTCTTTATCGCCAGGATACCAATTTTGTACGGTCGAATATTTTATTTCAGCATTATCCATTGTAACCAATTCTACAACAGCGGCATGTAATTGATTGTTATCGCGTATTGGCGCGGTGCATCCTTCAAGATAACTTACATAAGCTCCTTCTTCAGCAACTATTAGTGTACGTTCAAACTGTCCTGTGTCTTGTGAATTGATTCTAAAGTATGTTGATAGTTCCATCGGGCATCGAACACCTTTTGGAATCCAAACAAAAGAACCATCGCTAAATACTGCGGCGTTTAATGATGCATAATAATTATCTGTGTATGGAACGACAGAACCTAAATATTTTTTTATCAGTTCTGGATGTTCTTTAACAGCTTCCGAGATCGAACAAAAAATAATTCCCTTCTCTTTCAAAGATTCTCTAAATGTTGTAGCAACAGATACAGAATCGAAAACTGCGTCAACAGCAACACCTGATAAAAGTTTTTGCTCTTCCAGAGGAATACCAAGTTTTTCAAATGTCTTTAGTAATTCAGGATCAACTTCATCCAGCGAATTTAATTTTGGTTTTTGTTTTGGTGCAGAATAATAACTGATATCCTGAAAATTAATTTTAGGATAATGAACATTTGGCCATGTTGGTTCTTCCATCTTCAGCCAATAACGAAATGCTTTCAAACGCCATTCAGTCATCCATTCCGGTTCGTTCTTTTTTTTAGAGATCATCCTAACAACATCTTCGTTCAATCCTTTGGCAGCTGTTTCTGATTCAATATCTGTAACAAAACCCCATTTATATTCCGAGCTGGTCAGATCGTCCAAAACTTTCATATCATCACTACTTGTTTCACTAGAAATAGTCTTTTTCTCACTTATTTCATTCATATAACATCTTTCTTTTAATTACTGATTCAAACCTATTCTATCTGGAAAATAAAGTCAAGATTAAAAATAAAACTATTATAGTGGCTAAATCGTTCCAAATCAAAAATTAAACTAAAGTTCTTTGGCGGTCTATTTCAAAGAGTAAAACACCTGTGGAAACTGATACATTGAGGGAATCAATCTTTCCTTTCATTGGGATCTTAATGAGGAAGTCGCAATTCTCCGCAACAAGTTTACGAATTCCTTTTTCTTCGTTTCCGACAATCAGTGCTAAAGGAATTTTATAATCCGGTTCTGTGTAATTTTTTGAATCAGCAGTCAGATGAGAACCCGCAATCCAGAATCCTTCTTTCTTCAATTTTTCAATTGCGTGAACAAGATTATTTACTTTGCAGATTTTAAGATGTGAGACAGCCCCGGCAGAAATTTTTTCTACCGTTTCATTTATTGGTGCGCTTTGGTTTGTAGTAACTATAATACCATCAACTCCGGCGCATTCTGCAGTTCGTAAAATTGCGCCTAAGTTGTGCGGATCTTGAATCGAATCAAGTAATAATAAAAAAGGAAATTTTGATTTTTTGGATTCGGATATAATCTCATCAATCTCAAAATATTTTTGAGAACTTTTTAGTGCTATAACACCTTGAGAATTTTCACTGTCAGAAAGTGAATTGAATTTTGGTGTGGATAGTTGTGTAATTTTAATTCCGCGTTTCTTTGCTGCAGAAAAAATTTGGTTTATAACTTCTCCATGCTGACCAAAAGAAATATAAACTACTTCAAGTTCAACTTCCGATTTAAGTGCTTCGAGTACAGGCTTACGTCCATAAATTTTTTGCATAATACCTCCCCCGCCCTTCAAGATGAAGGGAGAAGGTTTAATTTATTATAGAAAGGAAAATTCTTTTTCTGATACTTCAAATTTGCAAAAGAGACGATTGTTTTTCTTATTCGCTTTATACTGTTTTGTTAATAAAATTTCTTTTTTATAAATGTTGAAATGAAATTCGCCGGTGTTAATTGCGCCATCCTGCTTAACAACATTAACCTTATAATCACCAATCAAATCTTCAAAGAGTAATTCTGTTTTTGCCGGCTGCACAAGAGGAACAACATTTGCTTTTGCTTTTAATCCCATTAAAATAAAATTTAAAACATTTTTCTCTTTCACTGACTCAATGGATACTTCGTAAGAAAAACTTGTAAACTCAACTATTGTTTCAATTGCAAAAACACAATACTGTTTTTTAACCGATTCATCATACTTATAGAATGCTTTGCAGAGATATTCTATCTTATCGGGTTTTTTTAATGGGATAGCGGCAATTGCAGTATGAGCTTTCTTTTTTCTTGTCTTAGGAATTTTTGGCGTCACTTTGGGTTTTCGAAGAGACAATCATTTCTCCTTGATGCTCGTATAAATTTTATCAAGATCATTTTTAGAAAAATTTTTCTGTTCGCTGCTGCTCATATTTTTCAAAACGATTTCGTCTTTACTAAATTCTTCCCCGCCGATAAACAAAACATACTTTGCGTTCAATCTGTTAGCTTCTCGCATTTGTGCTTTAACACTTCTGCTTAAATAATCCAGATCAACAACAATTCCTTTTCTTCTAAAATCCACAGCGGTTTGATAAGCAAATTTTTCAAATCCTTTTTCTATTGTAACTATGAACAAGTCTATTTTTTCATCATCAAGAGAAAATGATTTTTCGTTTTCGCAAGCGAGTAGAATTCTTTCCATACCTGCAGCAAAACCAACCCCCGGAGTTTCGTTTCCACCGAGTTCTTTAACCAGCAAATTATATCTTCCGCCGCCGCACAATGCGCTTTGTGAACCAACACTTCCACTTACAACTTCAAATGTTGTGTGTGTATAATAATCAAGTCCGCGGACAAGTTTTGTATCAACCTCAAAAGGAATTTTTATTGATAGCAATGTTTGTTTTACTTTTTCGAAGTGCTGAAGACTTTCATCATCAAGAAATTCCATAAGCAGCGGAGCGTTCTCCATTATTTTCTGATCATTCTCTTCTTTACTATCAAAGATTCGCATGATGTTCGTATCAAATCGCTTTCTGCTATCCGATGAAAGTTTGTTAAGGTGAGGTTCAATATATTTGCGCAAAACTTTTTTATAATTTTCCCGCGATTCCGGAACTCCCAACGAATTAATTTTTACAATTAAATTTTTCAAACCGAGAAGTTTAAAAATATCGTAAGCCATAATTATTATTTCGGCATCAAGAAGCGGATCATTACTTCCCATTGCTTCGGCGCCGAATTGATGAAACTGCCTAAATCTTCCTGCCTGAGGTCGTTCTTGCCTGAACATTGGTCCGGCATAGAACAGTTTATTAAGGTTTTGTTTTTTATCCAAAGAATGTTCAATGAATGCGCGTACAACTCCTGCGGTCATTTCAGGTCTTAGTGTAATACTATCGCCGCTTCGATCAAGAAAAGTGTACATCTCTTTACTAACAATATCAGTAGCTTCACCAATTCCCCGCGCAAAGAGGGATGTTTCTTCAAAAATTGGAGTGCGGATTTCTTTGTAGTTGAATTTAGAAAAGACGGATTCAACAATGGATAAAAGAAAATTCCATTTAGGAATATCATTCGGAAGTATATCGCGGGTACCGGTTACAGCTTTAATCATGTAATAATATTATGCTGTTTCAAAATATTGTTTTTCTTCATTCTCGAAGAGTAAATAAATCTCTACGGCAGTTTTAGCTTTTGAAAGACTTTCTCTGAATTCATCTTTGTTCATCATTCGAGAGATCCGGCTAAGTAATTTTATATGCGGACCAACTAAATTTTCTTTTCCTACTAAAAGAAAAACTAAGTTAACAGGTTGTTCGTCAAGAGCTTGGAAATCAATTGGTTCATCAAGTTTACCAAAGGCAGCTACAATTTCATTAACACTGTTTGTTTTTGCGTGAGGTATTGCAAAACCTTTTCCCACACCGGTTGACATAATTTTTTCTCTTTCATGAACTGCGTTACGCATTTCATCTAAATCCTTTACACGTTCGTCATTCTTAAATAAATCAACAAGTTCATTAACAACATCTGTTTTCTCTTTTCCTTGTAAAGAAGGAATAATCTTGCCTACCTGTAGAATTTCGCAGATTTTCATTTAATTTTACCACATATATTATTTTTAGGTTCTTGACAAAAATACGTAAGGAGTTATCCTTAATCAAAGAAAAGTTGGAAAGAATAAAATCTATTTTTCATCAGCAGTTCAAGAATAATTAAGCTCTTTTAATTCAATAACAGGATAAACTTTTAAATTCCGCTGGAGAATCAACTATACGACCTTAACAAATCTTTTTTTGAAAATAGTTTATTTCTTCAAGTTCTTAGAAAAAGTATTGAATTCTTTTTTACAATAACTCTTTCAAAGCCTCTGCAATTATTTTAACTCCTTTTTCAATTTCATCTTCGGGTGTATGAGAGAATGCTAATCTTAGACAATTATTTTTAACACCCATAGGATCGAAGGTCTTACCTATTACAAAAATTGCACCACGGCTCATAGATTCTCTTAATATTTCAAGTGCATCAATGTGTTGCGGCAGGGAAATCCAAATATAAAACCCGCCTTTAGGAACAACCCATTTGGCTTCCGATGGCATATTTTTCTGCAAACAATCATTCATTATTTTCATTCTTCTTGCGTAAGTAA
Source organism: Ignavibacteriales bacterium (assembly GCA_026390775.1). Classification (NCBI taxonomy): domain Bacteria; kingdom Pseudomonadati; phylum Ignavibacteriota; class Ignavibacteria; order Ignavibacteriales; species Ignavibacteriales bacterium. Next base: position 29,448 of record JAPLFF010000008.1, read on the forward strand.
TTCTTAATCGTTCAACATAAGGTTCCAGTTTTCCTTTTCTTAAAAATTGATCGGCAAGAACCTGGGTAAAAGTTGAAGAGCAAGCATCCATAGATTGTTTCGCTAATTGAGCTTTATTAATTATTTCCGGCGAAGCAAGCAACCAGCCAAGACGCAATCCAGGTCCAAGAATTTTTGAGAATGAACCAACATAACATATAGGTACAGGTTCGGGTTGAATTGTTTTCATCGGTATAGTTAATTCTTTGTAATCATCTTCAAAATAAAGTTCGCCGTAAGGATCATCTTCAATAAGAATTATTTCTTTACCATAAAGATATTTTAATAACTCTTCTTTTCTTTTTTTGCTGTAAACAATTCCGGCCGGATTATGAAAATATGGAGATAGGTATATAAGCTTGGCTTTCTTAGCCTCGTCTTCCATAGCTCTTTTTAGTTCACTTATAACGATTCCATCCGAATCCAGAGGTATACTAACAATGTTAGCCTGATAAGATTTAAATGCAGAAGTGCCGCCTATAAAGCAGGGGTTCTCAGTGATTACAGTATCTCCGGGATTAACAAAAAGTTTTGTTATAATATTAATTGCTTGAAGAGATCCTGAGGTTATAATTATTTCATTCGTATCAACCGGTAAATTTTTACTTCTCAAATATTTTTTTAGAGATTCAATTAAAGGTGGATAACCGGAAGTAGGTCCATATTGAAAGCCAATTTTTTTCGTTTTGTCATCAAGTCCGTTGTAGATATCATCAATCTCTTTAACAGGAAACAGATCATTATTCGGCATACCACCGGCGAAAGTAATAATATCCGGTCTCATTGCTATACTCATTAAATCACGTATCTCTGATGTTCTCATTGAGTCAACGCACTGAGAAAATTTTATCATATTAGCTCCATTTTCAAGCGGTTTCCAAAACTGAGAAACACCGCGTTTCATTATATAGTAAATAAGTTAAAATTTTTTGTACATGAAATATGATAAAAATTGTTGGGAAAAAATATGTGATTGTTGTTATATGAAATGACTAAATCGGACAAGAGATTATGTGAGAATTAATTTGTTATTTGCATGAAAAACTTTTCTTCCCTGTTGAAAACATTTTTAGTTTTTCTTTACATGTATAATTCTTGTTTCTTTTCGTTTACTTGTATGATCTAAAGGAAATATTTTTTTGTGTGCGAATGTAAAAGTCGGACGGCTTTTTGACAGAGTTGAAAAATCTATAAATAAAAGTTTGCTGCGCGAGATCTTGATTCCTTTACTTCATCATTCACGATAGTATATCGTTTGCCATTACCGTTTGTTTTATCCAAATGCCTTTCTTCTATTCGGATCCCTTTTTGTGAATCTCTTTTAGATACGGTTAGTTTACGAATAATTTTTACTTCTTTAAGTTTTAAATCATCTATAGGAAAAATTTGAGGCGGGATAGCTGATATTTTTTCCCGAAATAACTCCTGTTCATAATTAATTTTACTTTGTAGTAATAATGATTTTTGATTTAAACTACTGTCCGCAGAATTATAAGAAACTTCTTCTCCAATTCTTGATTTCGACATTAGATATGAGATGATGATAACACATACTAATAATGTCCCTACAAACAGAAGGATATTGTAGATGATCTGTACTAATTCCATTAATTTTTCCGTATTAAGGCACTATAAGTATGGCAAGTAAAATGCCATTTCTTATTTGCTTTTTGAATTCTTATCGAAGATGAGCAAAGGAAAACTCGTTCCATTGTGAGACTATAAAATATTTTAAGACATATTTTGTCTTTGGAATCTTCTTTCTTTTCTGTTTCTTGATCCAACTTTGTAATCAGATTTTATTTTTCATTTCTAAAAATGAGAAACTCAAACAAACATAATTATGAATTAGAACAACTTCTTATTAACGTAAAAAAATAATTGCTACTCCGCTAACAGCAATAAACGCACCCGCTATTGAAATCCAAGAAAGTTTTTCTTTGTAGTAAAAATGCACTAAGGGTAACATAAGAATTGGTACGGTTGCCATGATGGTTGATGCAATTCCAACTTTGGTGTGTGAAATAGATATAAGACTAAATGTAATTCCAAGATATGGACCAAATACAGCGCCTATAAGAGTGAACAAAAATCCTTTTTTATCTTTCATGTAAACTTTTACAGGCTCTCTAAATCTTTTTGTAACGATCACGATCGGATAAATTATTATCACGGCAGAAGCAATTCTAACAAAACTTGCAAGAAAACCATTTATCTCGCTTTCATTAAAAGCATATTTTGCAAAAATTAATCCGACTGCTTGACCAACAGCCCCGATCACAGCATAGAATATTCCGCTGTAATCAATTTTATAATTTGATGTAGGTCTTTCTTCTCTTTTGAAAATAACTAATGCTATTCCGAAAACTGTAACTGAAATACCAAGTACACCAAGAATGGACAATCTCTCACCCAAAAAGAAAAATGCAAGTAAAGCTGATATAGGAGGAACTAGCGCCATGACTAACATACTTATCCTAGCGCCAATATTTCTGAATGCTTTAAATAAAAATGTATCTCCAATTACTAATCCGGCAAATCCGCTTATAGTAAGATTCCAAATTTGATTAGAGGAGAGGTCAATTTTTACATTTAAAAATATTAACGTAACCGATAAAAATATTAATGCGAGAAACATCCGTGTTACATTTACATACATCGGTCCAACACGTATTGATGCTTCAGTAAATGCTATTGAAGACATTGACCAGAAACAGGCCGTCATTAATGCAGTAATTTCACCAAGCAGGGGCATAATAAATTAGTTATGATTTATCAATTATTAGTTATGAATGTTAGAAAATTTTTAATTCAACTCAAGTAGTCTTGGAAATCAACAGTGAATAATTTTGATACTCTATTGATGAGACAAATCTTTTATTATTCCATAACGTGTGAATACACGTCCATCAGCTTTAATTTTTTCAAATAAGTCTAAATTCTTTTGCGGTCTTGGTTGAAGTAAATGATAAAGATGATATTGGATTGCCATGTGATTCAAGGATTTTGTTTTAACATCATTTAATTCAAGACGGAATTGAATATCGCTGTCCTCACCAACAGAAGGAGCTTCATATCGTTCGTCGAAACCATTAATTGCAAGAATATCATTTTTATGAATTGAAAAGTTAGAGCCAAGGAGTCCACGATACTTTTTGTTAAAAATTTTTCTGAGAAAGTGATTCTTAAAATAAAATCCTTTTTCAACATCAGTAGAATAGCCGAATATACTATCGAGCATAAGCTTAAAATATTTTCCTTCTAAATAACCAGACTTAATTTTTTCTTCATCCAATGTATCTGTTATTTTTTGCGACATATTTATTCTTCGACCTGTCAAACATGTTTTTTCTTTTCTGTTTTGGAAATGCTCTTTTACAAATTCAGAATGAGGTATACAGTCTCCATCAATGATGATCAAATAATCGGTATTTGCAGCTTGAATAGCCCGGTTTAGAATTCGATTTTTTCTAAAACCAATGTCTTCATGCCAAACATAATAAACCGGAAAACTAATTTTACTAATTAGACTTTTAATTTCCTTAACAGCATTTTCGTTTGAGCCATCATCTGCCAGAATAATTTCAAAGTTAGTAAAAGATTGATTTTCGAAACCGGCTAAAACTAATTTCAAATAATCAATTCGGTTATAAATAGAAATAATAACAGAAACTAGAATATTATTGGGCATCTCTTTCATTTGCTTTTAAATAAACCACTTTCTAAACTATAATGTAAAATACATTTTGTACTCAAACGGATGCGGCATTGTACCAATAGCATGAATCTCTTCACTTTTAACCTTTACCCATTGTTCTAAAAGTTCATCATTAAAAATATTTCCGCGTTTCAAGAAATCATTATCAGCTTCCAAAGCATCTATTGCTTCGGTAAGATTACGCGGAAGCATTTTCACTTTGTGGAGATCTTCTTCTAAAAAGTTTTTATCATATGGACCGAAACCTTCTTTCACAGGATCAATTTTATTTACAACACCATCCATACCGGCAAGAAGCATTGCGGTTAAGCACAGATACGGATTCATCGTTGCATCAGGCGGGCGGTATTCAAATCGTGTCTCATCCGGATTGTTAACATATTGAGGAATTCGAATTGCAGATGCGCGGTTGCCTTGTCCGTAAGTCATTGCAACCGGAGCTTCAAAACCCGGGACTAGACGTTTGTAGGAATTTGTACTTGGATTTGTAAAAGCTGAAAGAGCCGGGCCATGTTTCAACATTCCGCCCATAAAAAATCTTCCAAGTTCGTTCATGTTTCCGTATTCACCTTTTTTGTAGAACGCATTCTTTCCTTTCTTTGTCAGAAACAAATGTAAATGCAATCCGTTGCCGGGTTGTTGATACATCGGCTTCGGCATAAATGTGATGAATAAATTTTTCTGTCTTGCAAAATTAAACAGTACATATTTTGCAGTGATTATATTATCGCCGGTTGTAAGAAGATCATTAAAATAAGTTTCTATTTCCTGCTGTCCTCGCTCTCCGGTTTCGTGATGATGGTATTTAACTTTTATACCATATTTCTGCAATAACTTGGATGCTTCATCGCGAAAGTCGTCATAAAGATCGAAAGGATTTGCGGCATGGTATGCGCGTTTATAAAATTCTTCGTTATGTTCAACACGGTAATAAGAAGTTGCTGTGCGCGTATCGTAATCAACATTTGAAAAAATATAAAACTCAAATTCAGGTCCCCACCAAGATTTATCAGCACCCGTGACTTTTTTCAACAATAGCTCGGCTTGCATAGCAATATATCTGCCGTCTTGAGAAAAGCGTGATCTTTTCAAATCTGTTAACATAATGTTTGAATAGAAACTGAGCGTCGGTGCATCACGGAAAAGATCAATCACAGCAGTTTCTAAATCCGGAATTAAAATCATGTCGCTGTTTTCAACTTTTCTAAATCCAAAACTTGAGCCATCGAATCCAACACCTTCGGAAATTAATTTGTTCATAATGTTTTCATGTACAGGAAGAGAAATGTGATGTAGTCTTCCGGAAAGATCAATACACTTTAAATCAATTACTTCAATTTTATTTTTCTTAATGATATTGTTGATTGATTGAATTGATTGCTTAGACATTATAACCTCAAAAAAATATTTAGAATTATAGAGACAAAAAAGCCCCCGATCATTCGGAGGCTTATCAATAAATCTATTAATTATTTAGCATTGTAATTAATAGCTGCAATGCCGGGAAAAATTGCCGTTGTATCAAGTTCTTCTTCAATTCTTAACAACTGATTGTATTTTGCAATGCGGTCTGTTCTGCTTGCTGAACCGGTTTTTATTTGTCCGCAATTTGTTGCAACAGCAAGATCGGCAATAGTAGTATCTTCTGTTTCACCTGAACGATGTGAAATGACTGCCGTGTAGCTTGCGCGTTTTGCCATTTCGATTGCATCAAGTGTTTCTGTTAATGTTCCTATCTGATTTACTTTGATCAGTATTGAATTGGCAACTCCTTTTTCAATTCCTTTAGCTAAGTAATCAGTATTAGTAACAAACAGATCATCACCAACTAATTGTATTTTACTTCCGACTTTATCAGTAAGTAATTTCCATCCGTCCCAATCAAATTCTGCCATACCGTCTTCAAGTGAAATAATTGGATATTGTTTTATCCAACTCACCCAGTAATCAACCATCTTTTCAGGAGCCATATAAGATTTATCAGACTTGAAAAAGTAGTAAGCTTTCTTTTCATTATTCCACATTTCACTTGCTGCCGGATCGAGTGCAATAAAAATATCTTTGCCCGGTTTGTATCCGGCTTTTTCAATCGCTTCTAAAATTACAGTAATAGCTTCTTCATTTGATTTTAAGTTTGGTGCAAATCCGCCTTCATCGCCAACTGCTGTGTTATAACCTTTTTTCTTTAACACGGATTTTAATGAATGAAATGTTTCAGCACCCATTCTTAATGCTTCTGCAAACGATGGAGCTCCAACAGGCATTGCCATAAATTCCTGGAAGTCAACATTGTTATCTGCATGTTTGCCGCCATTTAAAATATTCATCATTGGCACCGGTAAAGTTCTTGCACTAACTCCTCCAATGTAACGGTATAACGGAAGCCCTAATGCTTCTGCGGATGCTTTTGCACAAGCTAATGATACACCAAGAATAGCATTTGCGCCAAGTTCCGATTTTGTCGGTGTGCCGTCAAGTTCACATAAAAAATTATCAATCGCAACTTGGTCAGTTGCATCGAAGTCAATTAATTCATCAGCTATTTTGTTGTTAACATTTTCAACTGCTTTCTTTACACCTTTTCCTAAATAGCGTGAATTATCTCCATCGCGTAATTCAACAGCTTCGTTTTCACCGGTTGATGCCCCGCTCGGTACCGCTGCTCTTCCAACTACTCCGCATTCCAAAGTTACTTCTACTTCTACTGTAGGGTTTCCTCTCGAGTCTAATATCTCTCTGCCCCAAATATCAACTATCGTCGTCATTAATAATCTCCAAGTATTAAAAATTTCGTTGTACAAATTATAAAAAGAGGCAAGGAAATTCAATTTTAGAATATGTTTGGTTCTTTACACATTTGCTTAAATCTAAGTTTTGATTGATTATATGAATGGTTATATTTCTTATTAGAATTCATATGTTGATAGAAAAAGAAAATCTTCGGCATAGAATCAAAGAGATTCTCTTTCCACAAAGGATTTACCCCGGTAGCTCAGTGGATAGAGCAAGAGTTTCCTAAACTCTGGGTCGGAGGTTCGATTCCTCTCCGGGGTACAAAAATTAGTCATTTATTTTGAAAAGGAGCTATCATGAGAAGAATACTGGAAATTATTGTCTCCGCGTTAGTAGATGTTGTTTGTTTCTTGCAAGGAAGTATCATTGTTGCCTATGCCCTTCTTCACTTTAGCTATAAGGTTGAAGTTGTTAGAGGTGAAGGAATAAATCCTGTAGAGACGCAAAATGTTCCTATTGCGATTGGCGGATACTACTTTTTTTCTGATCAGTACATAAAAGTTGCTTTGATTGGATTAGCTCTTATTATTATAGGCTTCTTAATGCGGAGCTGGAGAAAAAGTTACAATAACTAATTCTTTTAATCTAATTTAAAGATTAGTGTTTTACATAATTGAAAGGAAAGATTTTTTTCCAATTGATTAAAGAAATGGCTTAATGGGCAAAAATAACAGTCAACTTATTTTACGGCGATTCAAAACGAAATTATTTTTTAACCGCTGTCCAATTACCTCTTGCATAACTCGCATCCCATTTACCAGAACCATTTTGATATGTAAGTGTTCCTTCTACGATACCCATTTTTTGATCCAATGCGATTAAGTCCGCCTGTAAAACTCCTTCTTTCGTAACGTTACCTTTAATAGTAACTCCGTAAACATTTCCTTGAAAGTAAACATCTTTAGAGAAAGAAAAATCATTGTTTGCGGAAATATCAAATTCAAAAACCTCTTGAAGATCACCGTTAAGTTTTAATTCCCATTTCCCTTCAAATGATTCTTTTTGAAATAAACTGCATGATGATAATAAAGCTATGCAGATTAAGTTGATAAAAATAATTTTGACTTTCACATTAACCTCTATTTTATTATTTCAGGATCCAGTCCATGTTCTTCAAATAAATTTTTATACTGCTTTAATACAACCTGCTTAAATTCTTCAATAATAGAAATGAATTGAACAAGCGACACATCACCGCCAAATTTGAAATAATACTCTATCAATTGTTCAAGATAAATGTTTGTAAGTTTTGAGATGGTTGCAAAAGAATCCGTGGTAACATGATCAAGTTTATAAAGATTATCTAATTCTTCGGGCCGAATCAAATCTTCTTCATCAAGAATGGAAAAATCTTCTATTGTATTTTCAATAGCACTTCTTTGAGACCAAACACGTGCTAATTGTAATAAAACAGAAATTATTTCTCTTAATTTTTGCTCACGCGATAATTTTAGATCGTCTAATGTTTTATCGTTTAGCGAATCCTTAATAGACATAATTTGATATTTATCTAATATGTTTGATAATTTTTCAGACGGTTCAGAACCTAAAACAATTTCTCTAAATTTTTGTTGAATGTTTTCAGTAAAAGCTATTTGAGTATCGCTGATTACATTATTTCTTGTCAACAAATCAATAATTTCATCTTTGTGTTCAGGATACTTACGAAGTAAAAATTCCTCCGTGTATTCGAAGTTATTTGAAGAGTTTGCTGGATCATCCATTAAACTTACAAGATATGATTTAAGTTTTAGCAAAATAATAAAGAGATCGAATTGTTCTGAACCCATTAAAGCCTCATTCTAAAATTATTCTTATATCAAAAATATAATATTTTTCTTTTATAATAGAATTAGTAAAGCAACCGAGAAGTCAATTATTAATCGTGCTACCTCAACTAGTGTTGCAGCAAAAGGTGATGAAGAAACGGCCGGAATAGTTTAATTAATATTCCGAAGAGAAGTTTGATTTCGAAAAAAATAAATGACCGATGGAATCAAATATTATAACGAACTTGTTTTGATAATTACTCTTAATTTAAAATTTTGCTTTCACTCTATTTTCATCAAAGAAAACGTCTCTTCGATTGTATGAGCCTTAAAACCGATCTCAGTTTCTGCTTTTATAGTAATTAATCCGGACTTTAATGGTCGGGCTGCAGGTTGATTTAATTCTTTCGTCAGAATTGGAATTATCAATTTCTCATCAAGACCAAAATATTTTGCAATTCTTAAAGTAAAATCATAACGGGAGATCATCTCGCGTCCGCCAATATTAAAAATTCCTTCTTTCTTGAATTCAATGATTTTATTCACTGCATTAACAAGATCATCAATATAAGTTGGGTTACCAATTTGATCTGTTACGATGCGAATTTTCTCTCCTTTTTGTAATGAGTTAATCACCCACTTTACAAAATCCGGACGGCCGTATTTACTCGGTCCGTATAAAATATTTGTTCTAACGATTGTATATCTCGTTCCGCTAACGCGAATTGAATTTTCGGAAGCAAGTTTTGTTCTGCCATAATAACCAATCGGATTCGGTTTATCCTCTTCCGCATAAGGCCCGTTTTTCCCATCAAAAATATAATCGGTTGAAAAATGAATTAGATGTGCATCTACAGTCCAAGAATAGAATGAAATGTTTTCAACACCGCCAACATTTATTTTCCATACAGTTTCTTTTTCGGTTTCGGATTTATCAACATTAGTAAAAGCTGCCGTGTTAATAATTATATCCGGAAAGAAATCTAAAATTATTTGTCGTACTTGATTTTTTTGTGAGATATCTAATTGTTTGTATTCAACTTTAGGAATGAACGAGTTCTCTTCTGCAGAAGCACACATTAATTCAACTTGAGTAGAATTATTAAAAAATTCAGTGAGGCGCTGACCGAGCAAGCCATTAGAACCGATAACTAAAATTCTTTTTTTTATTAGATCACTATCAATCATTTAATTCGATTTCCGGATGACTTGTTAAATCATTTCTCGATGCTGCAACTGCACCGGCTTTGTTAGCTCTGTTTAATGAAATATAAATATCATTTGTTGAAATATATGTATAAAAGAAGACCGCCCCAAAGATATCCCCGCAGCCGATTTTATTTACTGAATTAACTTCTATTGCATTAACAAAAAGATTTTTTACTTCCCCTTTAAACTGACAATAAACTTGAGCTCCACGCTCGCCTTTGGTTATGATTAAAATATTTGGTCCGGATGATAAAATTTTTTCTGCGCTGTTAATTTCATTTTGATATTGAACTATAGTTTCAAGTTCGTTTTCATTGCATTGTAAAATATTAATACAGGAGAGCCATTCATTAACACTGGGGATTAGCCTGAACTCTCTTTTCATTTTGTTATCTACTCCGCGCGAAAGCGTATGAACATCAAAATAAATTATACCTTTGAAATTATTACGTATATATTTTATTTGCTCTAATGAAATATCAGCACCTGTTATCATATTAATTAAAATTCCATCAAAAATATTCCAATTCGAAACACTTTTAATTGAAAGATTTTCCGTCATATTCTTATAAGTTTCTTCCCGTTCAGATTCGCTGGATATTTTAAGATATACTTCCGGTATATTTATCAATTTGTTTGTCCGGTCTAATTCTACTTTTGAATAAAGATCTTGGAATAGATGGAATGATTTTCTATTCCATCCGGAAAGAAGATAAATTTGATCCGTCGATTTTTTTATGGAATTAATTCCGATGGTTGAATAAAACACCCCACCGGGTTTAGATATTTTTTCTTCCGTGCCTTCAAAATGATCTATAATTGAGTGCCCAATTAGTATGATTTTCATTGATAAAAAATTAGCTTATTTTGAACTGTGTGTTATACTTTAATTGTTACTAAAATAAACAAGACTAATCTTAAAAAGTAATAGAGAAAATTCATGAAGATCGGAATTACATGCTACCCTACATACGGCGGCAGCGGTGTTGTTGCAACTGAACTTGGTCTGGCATTAGCTTCTCTTGGGCATCAAGTCCATTTTATCAGTTATGCAATCCCGCATCGGCTTAACAAATTTTTTGAGAATGTTTTTTTTCATGAAGTAGAATTAAGTACTTATCCGTTGTTTGAGCATTCACTTTATGATCTTGCTCTTACCAGTAAAATGCTTGAAGTAATAGAGTTTGAGAGTTTAGATTTGATGCATGTTCATTATGCAATTCCGCATGCTGTGAGTGCATATCTTGCAAGACAAGTTCTCCGCAGATCTAAAAAAGATTTAAAATTTATCACAACTCTTCACGGTACGGATATAACTCTAGTTGGATTAGAACCATCATTTATGCCGTTGGTAAAATTTAGTATTGAAGAAAGCGATGGGGTTACGGCTGTTTCCAGATTCCTTAAAGAAAAAACACTTACCAATTATAATATTGAAAAAGATATTGAAGTGATCTATAATTTTATTGATATAGAAAAGTATAAACCAAAAGAGAGTGAATTGTTTAGAAAGCATATTGCGCCATGCGGTGAAAAGGTTTTAGTTCACACATCTAACTTTCGCCTCGTAAAAAGAGTTGCAGATACAATTCGAGTTCTTGATAAAGTGAGAAAAGAAGTTCCGACAAAGTTAGTTTTAGTCGGAGATGGTCCTGACCGTTCGGACTGCGAACGACTTACACGTGAACTTGATTTACAAAAAGATGTTATTTTCCTCGGTAAACAAGACGGCTTAACAGAAATCTTAAATGCTGCCGATTTATTTTTGATGCCTTCTCAATCGGAAAGCTTTGGTTTATCCGCATTAGAAGCAATGGCGTGCGGTGTTCCTGTTGTAAGTACATCCGTTGGTGGTTTGCCAGAACTCAATATTCATAATGAAACCGGATACATTGCTGAGATTGGCGATATTGATAGAATGGCTAAGTATGCTGTTGAACTTTTGACTAATGAGAAAAGATATAAATCATTTTCAAAAAATTCCCGTGAGCGTGCAGTAAAGAATTTTGATAAAAATTTAATTGTTCCAAAATATGTTGATTACTACGAGAAAGTTCTTAATTCATAATTGTCATTCTGAGATCACGCTTTAGCGTGAACGAAGAATCTCAGGATTATTGCCCAACAGTTTTTCTTCCTATACTGTAATAAGTAAAACCTAATTTTTCCATTTTCTTTATTTCAAAAACATTCCGTCCATCAAAAATGATTGGCGATTTTAAATCAGTTTTTATGCGATTAAAATCCGGATTCCTGAACTCATTCCACTCTGTTAAAATTAACAATGCATCGGCATCTTTCAACATACTATACTGATCTTGTGAGTATTCAAGAATATCATCTAAATAAAATTTTGCGTTTTCCATAGCTGCGGGATCGTATGCTGAAACTTTAGCTCCAAGTCGAATTAACTCTTTAATAATATAGATTGACGGTGCTTCGCGAATATCATCTGTGTTAGGTTTAAATGCTAATCCCCAAACAGCAAATTTTTTCCCTTTAATATTTCGATCGAAATGTTTTAAGATTTTCTTTACAAGAATAAGTTTTTGAAGTTTGTTCGCTTCATCAACAACTTTAAGAAGTCTGATCGGTGAATTATTGTCTTCGCTGGTTTTAATAAGCGCATTTACATCTTTAGGAAAACAAGAACCGCCATAACCGATTCCTGGAAATAAAAATCTTTTACCAATCCTTGTATCCGAACCCATTCCTTTACGTACCATTTCAACATCCGCCCCAACTGCTTCACAAAAATTTGCAAGTTCGTTCATATAAGTTATACGCATAGCTAAGTAAGAGTTTGCTGCATACTTAGTTACTTCTGAGCTTTCGGGATTCATTTCAAAGATGGGATTACCTTGACGAACAAATGGTTCATAAAGAGTACGCATTCTTTCAAAGACTTTTTGAGAGCATGCACCTACAATAATTCGATCCGGTTTCATAAAATCATCAACGGCAAATCCTTCGCGTAAAAATTCCGGGTTAGATACAACTTCAAAATTAGTTACACCATACTTTTCAATTATTTTTGTTACTGCTTTCGATGTTCCTACAGTAACAGTACTTTTATTAACTATAATTTTGAAATCCTTTGTGTCAGCATCTTTTAATATCTTCCCAATCTCATTAGCTACTTCAAATACATGTTTTAAATCAGCAGAACCGTCTTCGCCCTGTGGAGTAGGAAGACAAAGTATAATAATTTCAGATTCAAGAACAGTTTTTTTTAGATCGTCTGTAAATGTTAATCTTTTCTTCTCGATGTTACGATGAAATAAAATTTCCAATCCCGGTTCGTAAATAGGCACGATCCCTTTCTTCAATTTTTTCAGTTTATCTTGGTTATTATCTACACAAATAACATTATTTCCCATTTCAGCGAAACAAGTTCCACTTACGAGTCCAACATAACCGGTCCCAATAACAGAAAGATTCATCTCAACTCCTTAATTCAAAATTTAAAATCTTTTTCGATATTCTTAAATCGTTTTGCAGTTAAATCTTTTGCAGATATAATCGAGTCTGTAACTTTCCAGTCAATATTCAGATCAGAATCATTAAAAAGTATTGCTCGTTCACTTTCCTTATTATACAACGCAGTGCATTTGTAACTAAAAATAGTAAAGTCAGAAAGGACTGAAAAACCATGTGCAAATCCTGGTGGGATCCAAAGTTGATTTTTATTTTCTTCACTCAACTCAACCGCAAAATATTTTCCGAAAGTCAGTGAACCGAAACGGATATCAACCGCAACATCTAAAACTTTTCCCACTACAACACTGCATAATTTACCTTGTGCATATTCTCCAACCTGATAATGCAATCCTCGTACTGTTCCTTTAACTGATTTTGAAATATTATCCTGTACGAAAGAAAGATTAATTCCGCAATCGGAAAATTTTTTCTTATTAAATGATTCAAAAAAATAACCGCGGTCATCGGGATAGACATCGGGTTTAACTAAAATTAATCCTTCAATAAACGTTTTTTCGAATTCCAATCTTAACCTCAAAATTTAGGATTTGAATGCCACTTCCAAGCCGTTTCTAAAATTTCTTCGATTGAATATTTTGGAGACCATCCTAATAAATCTTTAGCTTTTTTATTATCCGCTATAAGTATTGCCGGATCTCCCGCTCTTCTTAAAACAACTTCAAATGGAATTTCTTTTTTTGTGATGGCTTTCGCTTTTTCAATAATCTCAAGTACAGAATTTCCTTTACCGGTTCCTAAATTAATAACATTTGATTTACCGCCGTTAATCAAATACTCCAATGATTTCAAATGTGCATCAGCTAAATCATTTACATGAATATAATCTCGAATACAAGTTCCATCATTAGTATTATAATCGTTTCCATAAACAAAAACTTTATTTCTTTTTGCAAGAGCAGTTTGTAATACAATTGGAATAAGATGTGGTTCCGGATTATGACTTTCACCGATTAGACCTGATGGATCAGCTCCAGCTGCGTTGAAATAGCGTAGTGAAATACTTTTGAGACCTGATGAAACTTCAAAATCTTTTAGCAATGTTTCGATCATTAATTTTGTATTTGCGTAGGGATTAATCGTCTGTGATGGCTGATCTTCCGAGATTGGCACTTTAGACGGATTCCCGTAAATAGAACATGTTGATGAAAAAACAAAATTCTTTACCCCATTTTCTGCACAAAGTTTTATCAAGTTAAAACTTCCAACAACATTGTTTTGATAATATCTGTCGGGATGTTCAACTGATTCGCCGACATAAGCAAATGCGGCAAAATGTACTACAGCACTCGGCATTTGTGTTTGAATAAAATAAGAAAGTGATCCGGCATCAAGAAGATCAATATCTTCAAAATGAATATTCTTTGGCACCGCTTCTCTATGCCCTCTTGATAAGTTATCAAGAACAACCGGTTGGTATCCCTTCTCTGAAAGAAGTTTTACAAAATGTGAACCGATATATCCCGCACCACCCGTGACGAGAATTTTCAATATTCCCTCATTAGATTTACTGGATTTAAAAATACAAAAATTATTCACGTTTGAGAATTATTGATTTTGTTTGCTTTCATTATAGTACGAATTGTATCAAAATTAAATTTCGATTAATTTGAATAATAAAAGAACTCAAAACAGTGTGTATTAATGAAAAAACTTTTTATTCTCACCGGACCGGTGCACACAGGAAAGACTTCCAGACTAATGCATTGGGCTACCCAGAAAAAAAATATTGACGGGATTTTCCAACCAGTTATAGATGACAAAAGATTTATCTATCATATAGCATCACGAACATTAAGACAGCTTGAAACAGATGAGACGAGAGATGTAACAATGATCGGCAAATTCAAGTTTAGCAATCAAACATTCGACTGGGCAAAAAATATTTTAGGCGATTGCATTAATAAAGAATTGGAATGGCTGGTCATTGATGAAATTGGTCCTCTCGAATTAGAAGGAAAAGGATTAGAGCCGACCATTTCAAAGCTCTTTAGTGAAATTGAAAAATTTAATGGAAATATTTTATGTGTGGTTCGTGATTCAATACTTGAAAAATTTGTAGAACATTATAGACTTGAAAGTAAATATGATTTGATAAATTTAGATCAAGATTAGAAAAAGGACATCAATTGATGTCCTTTTTGAAAAAATCTTACAATTTATTAAGCCGATTTTGCCACTGCCGGGTTATAAATAAATGCTGTAACAACTCCGAGCAACACCATTTGGATTGATCCATAAATAAACCATTGCAAAGCTAATGTATATGGAATCGGATAAACTACATTTTGAGCCACAGCGGACATGAAGTTCATGAACAATGCAATATAAACTCCGTAACGTACTCCTTCCATGAGTCCCTTGTTTTGATATCCCTTTGTAAAAATAAAAACGAAGAAGAATGACCAGACGAAATCAGCAAACCACATTCTCCACATTTTTGCTTCCATCTCTGCCATCGGGCGGAATGCTTTGGAAACTGTTTCCTGCATATATGTAGAGGCAAGAATTACACTGTGAATAAGGTAATTAGAAACTTCCAGTATAATAAAAACAGCAAGAACTGCGATAATTAGTTTTTTTGTGTTCATATAGAACCTCAATTAAATTAATGGTGCTATTATTTAATCTGTGTTGGAGGAATTATTTTAACAATTAAATATTTAAATACCGATTCCAAATTTTAAATAATTCATAAGTTGCTTTAACATCTTCGCCGCAGTAAATAGCAATATCTTTAATCCTTCCGGCTTTATAAAGTTCTTTAACTTCCATTCCAGTAATACCTTTTGATTTAGGAGATTCGATGCCGAAAGCATAACAGTAAAAATCAAGATTAAATTTTTTTGTTAATCCATAAAAGGTTAATTGTTCTAATAGATCAATATGATGGGAAGAGTTATACCTATATTTCATAAGGTTTACGGTAGGTTTTATTTTTTTTAGAGCAGATCGAATCATAATAAACGGTAAATCAAAATATCTTCCGTTAAATGAAATTACTTTATCGGGCTTTGAAACATATTTCCAAAAATATTTTAGCATTTCTTCTTCATTAAGAGGTTTGTACTTAATTGATTTTTCGGCAACGCTCCATTCTTCATCTTTTTCGCCCTCATATAATACTAATGATTTTTCCGTTTCAGTATTCAACAAACCGATAGCAACAATCTTTGCCGTATAAGGATATAAACTGATATATCTTTTAGCTTCATCAATAAGTTCTTCTTTTTTAATCGGATCTTTCTCCAATTCTGTATACCGAAGTAGGAACTCTCTTTGTGAATCGGTAAGAGTTTCGAATTCAACACCGACAGTTTCAATATCATAAATAAGGTTCATAACCCCCCTACTTTATTCTTGTTGTTGGTAGAAACTAATGAAAAATTAATTGATTTAATAGAATTAAAAATTGTTTGCCTGCATCTTTAGTCTTCATAAATTAAGATTATTGATTATTTTGCGATTATTCAATAAAGAGGGATGAATGAAATTAAAAAACCGTGCTTTGTTTATTGATATGCTCAAAGGTCTTGCACTTATTGTTATGATCGAAGTGCATGTTGTTAATTCGATGCTTTTGCCTGCTCTTAGAGAATCTTGGTGGTTCTCATCATTAAATTTTATAAATGGTTTAGTTGCGCCCTCTTTTAGTTTCGCATCGGGAATGGTTTTTGTACTATCATTGCAAAAAGGTGTTGATCAGTTACGGACTTTCGGGAAAGAGTTTTGGCGTAAGTTATCCAGAGTTGGATTGATATTTTTTATCGGATACTCCCTTCATCTTCCGTATTACTCATTAACAAAAATACTTAACAATCAAACTCAGGAAAATCTTAACAGTTTATTTACAGTAGATATTCTTCAAATAATTTCTACCGGGCTAATTGTTTTATTGTTTGCACGAATATTTATCAAATCCGAAAAACGCTTTTATAATTTTCTATTAATATTAACAGCAATTATTTTAATTGTTAGTCCGTTGATGTGGAGAATAGATTTTGCGAATTATGTACCGCTATTCTTTGCTAACTATTTCAATAAAATGCATGGCTCGCTCTTTCCGGTTTTTCCATGGTGGGCATTTATTTTTAGCGGTGCTTATGTGGCTAAATTTTACCTTGAAGCCAAACAAAATAATTCAGAAAAATCTTTTGCAAGAAAAATGATAATTACAGGCTCACTCTTTTATTTAGTAAGTGTTGTGATTATGTATGTTTTGTTCCCTCAAGAATTAGCTAAGATAATTCCAAATCCTTTTTTCTTTTTAGAAAGATTTGGATTAATTCTTTTATTCTTAGGAATATTTTGGTTCTATCTTAACAACAAAGAAAATTACAGTTCAATGATCTTAGATGTAAGCCGTGAATCACTCTTAATTTATTGGGTGCATCTGCAATTAATTTATAGAGAATTATTTTGGGGAAAGAGTCTTATTGATATTTCAGAAAGGAATTACAATGCCTTCCAATGTTTGATGGTAACTGCAATTCTTATTGTATTAATGTTAATTTTAGCAAAAGTGTGGAGCAAACTGAAAAGTAAATATCCTGCTTATTGCAGATGGCTAACGGCAGCAGTTCTAATTATTGGTACGGTAATATTTATTATTCGTTAGCTGATTTTTGAATTACAACTTCTCGCTCAAACCTCTGAACCGCATTGTAAAATTCTTGCGCATATGTAAATATTAATATTACAAGTAAGAGTAATATCAAGAAATTATCTTTTCTATAATCCTTACTGCTTTTTCAATCTCTTGGAATGAAACGTCCATGTGGGTTACAGCTCTTATCACACCAATTTTTCCTGTGCCGAGATATAAACCATTCTCTCTACATTTAGTTAAGAAATCTTCTACTGATATTTTTTTAGGAGTAAGCATAATAATATTTGTCTGAACACATTTAGTATCAACAAAAAGATTTGGTAATTGTGAAAGTTTATCTGAAAACAATTGCGCTTTATCGTGATCTTCTTTCAATCGTGAAATATTATTTTTAAGAGCATACAATCCTGCCGCAGCAAGAATTCCTACTTGACGCATTCCTCCGCCCCATCCTTTACGTACACGGTAAGCTTGTTTAATAAAATCTTTCGTTCCAGCTATTAATGAACCAATAGGAGCGCCAAGACCTTTAGAAAGACAGCATGATACCGAATCAAAATGTTTTGCATATTCGGCAGGAGAAATTCCGGTTACAACAGAAGCATTCCAAATTCTTGCGCCATCAAGATGAAAATAGAGATTATTTTTTTTTGCTAATAAACTTAGTGCTTTAATATTTTCAATCGGATTAATAGTTCCGCCGGCACGATTGTGTGTGTTTTCAACTTCAATAACTTTTGTTCGAGCCATATAATATGCACTCTCAGGACGGATCAACGGTTCAACTTGTTCAGGTGTAAACACACCGCGAACGCCATCCACTAAACTTAACTGCAATCCGCTCAATGCAGCCGGAGAACCTGACTCATATTGAAAAATGTGAGCATCTTTTTCGCAGATAACTTCATCGCCGGGCTGAGTTAAAACATTTAAGCAAATTTGATTTCCCATTACACCGCTTGGAACATAAAGCGCGGCTTCCTTGCCTAATAACTCTGCAGCATATTTTTCAAGTTCATTTGCAGTCGGATCTTCTTTGTAAACATCGTCACCGACTTCGGCATTATACATTGCTTTGCGCATTGCTTCAGATGGTTTTGTAACCGTATCGCTTCTTAGATCAATAATTTTTTTCATGATTGTTTCTTTTTTCTTGTTAATATTTTTTTAAATATGAAAATCATAATCGTAGCGATAGAAATATAAGAAGAGATCAAAGGAAAAATCCAAGGAAAGCGGGAATAAAAAGTTTGTCCTTCGTTAATTATCACATCGCCAACAAGAATGTCTCGAGTAAAAAGTTTTGTTGATGCTATTGTATTACCAAACGGATCAATAATACAACTAATTCCACCATTGGCAGCACGGATAACAGATTTTCTATTCTCAACGGCACGCAATACGGAAATTTCTTTGTGCTGAAATGGTCCGCTCGAATATCCATACCAACTGTCATTCGTAACAACAGTAATTAAGTTAGCTCCTTTTTGAATAAATCCGGCAACAAATTCAGGATAAATAGATTCAATGCAGATTAGTCCAGCCGGTTTGACAATAGAATTATTCGCTTCACTAAGATCAAACACAACCTGATCTTTACCAACATTCCAACTGGAAATGCCGACTTCCCATTTTATAAAATCACCGAGAAACGGTAACTGTTCAACAAATGGGACATGCTCTCCAAACGGAACGAGTTTTATTTTTCCATACTTTTCAACTTTAAGTGAGAATGGAGTGAACAATAAAATTGAATTGTAAGATGTATATGAGATTCCGCTCTTAGTTTTTTTAGCATCTTTCGGCGCTTCATTTTTATTGAAATAAAAGTTTGCATCCGGCATTCCGGTCATCAAAAAAATATTGTTTGAAGTAACGAACTGATGAATTCTACTAACTTCATAATCATAATTACCAGAAAGCAGATAAACCGGTAATGCAGACTCAGGCCAAACAATTAGTTTTGCTCCTTTATTAATTGCTTGTTCCGACAGCTTAATATAAACATCAAGTTGTGATTCTAAACTTCCCGCTTGCCATTTAGACCATGGATTTAAATTAGGTTGGATTAAACCAACTTTTATTTTTTTGTTGGATTCGTTGAAACTGTTAATTCTTATTAATCCGTAAGTAATTACAAATAAAAAAATTATTAGTGCAGAAGACAAATATTTAAAATTTAATTTCTTCTTTGATTTGAATTCTTTTATTGAGAGATAAAGAAAAACATTTATGAATAAAATTATAAGTGAAAGTCCATAGACTCCGACAATATCAGAAATCTGAATAAAGAGTTGAAAGTACGGCGTGCTGTTACCAAGAGTAAGCCAAGGAAAGCGAAGATCAGTCAAACTGTATAAGAATTCAAAAGAGACCCAATAAAACGGAAAAAGGAAAAGAGCAATATTTTTTCCAAATGATTTTTTTGAAAAATAATAAAGTGTTGTAATGATCAGATAAAAAAACGGATTAAAAAATAAAAGTGCTGCACCAGATATTTTAAGAAAAGTATCTGCTTCTTTTGTCCAGCTTCCTACCCAATACAATGTTATTAAATTGAAGAAGAATAATGTGTAATAAGTAAAGCGGTTTATTGAAAACAAGGATTCTCTTTTTTCTACTACAAATAAAAATGGAATAAAAGAAATAAAACTTAAAAACGGTAAGGGTATGGGCGGGTAAGATAAACCAAGCAAGATTCCGCTTAACAATCCGAGTAATAAATCTTTGTTGCGTTCTTTTTTCTGATCAGGTGTTAGAGGCACTATGTACTTCTTGAAGAAATTCATTTACTCTTTTTCTTTTTCATCCAAAATCTAACCAAAACAAAAATTATAATTACAGCTGTAATTGCAAATATGATCTGAGAATATTCAGAAAGATATTTGTCAACCAATTCAAGATTGTTGCCGAGTTGAATCCCAAGAAAGATCAAAATTGCATTCCAAACAAATGAGCTGACACCGGCATAAATAAATGTACGCATTGGTTTTAATCTGTGAACACCCGAGAAGAAACTAACAACAGCACGCGTACCGGGTAGAAAACGATTAATAAGAATAATATTATACCCATATTTATGAAAAAAACGATCGGCTTTATCGAGTGATTCTTGTTTAATAAATTTAAATTTTCCGGATCGTAAAAGTTTTTCACCAAGGAATTCACCGACAAAATACATTACAATAAAACCGAGTGCACTTCCAACACTTGTAAGCAAAAGAATAGGAATAATTCCTAAAGTTGATTTAGATATTAGTGTTGCACCGACAATAACGACAAAATCGCTTGGCGATGGTGGAAAAATATTTTCTATAAATGCAAAAAAGAAAAGCACGACATAAATTAGTGCGGGATCTAAAGTGCTTATATAAGAGATGATTTGCTGAAGCATTATTTATCTTGTTTGATGAGTAGAACAACAGCTTGTGCAGCGCAACCTTCTTCATGACCGACAAAACCCAATCCTTCGGTTGTTGTAGCTTTCACAGAAATTTGATCTATGGTAATATTCAATATGTTAGCAATTATTTTTCTCATCTCTGGAATGTATGGTGCAAGTTTTGGTTTTTCCAGAAGAATTGTAGAATCAACATTTCCAATTTCGTAATGAAAATCTTTCATAAGATAATAAACATGATTCAGCAATTCTTTGCTGTCTGCATTTTTATATTTTGAATCTGTATTAGGAAAATGAATACCTATATCTCCGAGAGCAAGAGCACCAAGTATTGCATCGCAAATAGCGTGAAGTAGAACATCCGCATCGGAATGCCCGAGTAATCCTTTTCTGTATGGTATTTCAATACCGCCTAAAATTAATTTCCGTCCATCAGCAAACTTATGAACGTCATATCCGAATCCGATCTTATGTTGTAAGTTCAATATCTTATCTCAAATTTTGTGAATTCATTTTTTGGTTCACTCCATCTGATCGAAGCGTTTTTAATATCTGCATGTCTTGGCCCAATTTTCATTTTCTTATACAACTCTTCTATCATTGCAAGTTCACCTTCTACTACAGTGTAAACTTCCCCGCTAAATAAATTCTGAGTAAAACCTTTTAATAAAAGTTGTTCGGCATTCCGTGCAACAAAATATCTAAACCCAACACCCTGAACAAATCCGTTAACTAATATTTCAGCCCTCTGAATTGCCATATTTCTTTTCAAAGAATGAATCAATTACTTCAGATGAAACCAGCCCAAGAAAAATCAATATGCTGCCGACTAAACCAAAGTTAGTGATTTTCTCGTTGAGTAAAAAGAATGCAAAAATCGCTGCAAAGATCGGTTCAAATGAATAGATGATTCCGGCTTTTGTAGGACTAACAACTTTTTGAAATTTAGTCTGTAAACCAATCGTAATAAGCGTTGCACAAATTGCTGTGTATAAAATTCCGAATATTAAATACGAAGAAAAATTAATGTGAAGCGGTTCAATTGAAAATCCAGCCAATAAGAATGATGTTGCCAATGAGAGAACTGCAACTGTTACAATCTGAGTTGTTAGCAGAATCCAATAATCATGCTTAGAAGAAATGATATCAATATAAACTACATGCAAAGCATAAAAAACCGCGCATGCAAGAGTCATTCCGTCGCCAAAATTAAAATTAGCACCAAGTTCACCAAGAAAATTATTTATTGATGAACCTCCGTTCGATAAAAATAATATTCCGATGAATACCAACACGGTCCCGATCTGTGCCCCTTTGGTAGGAAATTTTTTTTCGATTAATGTTTGGAACAGCGGGACCATAACTACTAAGGAACCAGTAATGAATCCGGATTTTGTTGCGCTCGTAAATTTAAGTCCGACCGTTTGAGCAAAAAATCCAAGGAATAAAAGTGTTCCGAGAAAAATTCCGGGTAAGATAGATTCTTTTACAATTTTATGTTTCTTGAAAGATACAATCAGCAACAGAATTGAACCGGCAATACCAAAACGGATAGCAACAAAAAGCATTGTAGAAATATCATTCAACGATTCTTTAACAATAACAAAAGTTGCGCCCCATAAAATCGTCATTAGAAGGAGTGCACCTTCCCCTAAAAATTTACTTTTAGTTCTTTGAGATGGGTTATTCATTCTCAGTATTATAGCCGAAGTTTTTTAACATGTTGGGATTAGAACGCCATTTTTCACGGACTTTAACACGTAGTGCTAGGTAAACTTCGCGCTGTAGAAATTTTTCTATTTCCTTACGTGCCGCTTCTCCAAGTTTCTTTATTGATTCGCCTTTAGCGCCAAGTATGATAGGCTTCTGGCTTTCTTTTTCCACAACGATTACCGCGCTTACATAATCTTTTGCATTTTCCCGTTCAATAAATTCTTCTATGAGAATTTCAGTACTGTAAGGAATTTCTTCCCGGTATCTTTCAAAAACTTTTTCACGTATAATTTCTGTAACAAAGAAGCGTTCGTTTTCATCTGTGATCTGGTCTTCAGGAAAATATTTGGGATGTTCCGGCAGCAGTTCTACAATTGCACCAATTACATTTTCAAGATTGAATCCTTCTTTGGCTGAAATGGGAATTACTTTTTCAAAATTACTCTTTTCAGAATATTGATTAATTAACTTTTCAATATCCGGTTGATTAGATAGATCAATTTTGTTCAACAGTAATATCTTTTTTGTATTGCTTTCTTTAAGTACTGCCTTAACTCGCTCATCCGAAAAAGTTTTCAACCCGCCGGGATCTGAATCCACATCAATAATAACAAGAATTACATCTGAATCTTTTACGGATTGAAAAACATATTCAAGCATTCTTTCTTGAAGCAGATATTCGGGATTAAGAATTCCTGGTGTATCAAGAAAAATAATCTGGTAGTCAGTTGCATTTAGGATCCCAAGAATCCGTTTGCGTGTGGTTTGAGGTTTGTTCGTAATAATAGAAAGTCGCTCTCCAATCAAAGCATTCATCAGCGTTGATTTACCAACATTTGGTTTCCCAATTATCGAAACAAATCCCGATTTAATAGACATAATTATTTATTTTTATTGTGGATGTGAAAATATCGAAAGAAATATAGATACGCCAATAACTGAGATTAACAATTCCGTTTGAGTTTTGGGGATAATTAACGGGAATAACTATTTAATTTATTCTTAAAATTTTTATGCGACTCAAATGTTAAATATACCGTAATAAGTAGAATTAAAGTTAATATCGAAACGACCAACAATACATTTTGATTTGAAAAGAAAGTGTGGAATGCTGTTAAATTTTTTCCGATTACTTCTTTTGCTTTATCCATATACGGAGACATTGTTGATGGACCATTTCCATCATCTATAGACTTAAATGCAGCAACAATAACTCCTAAAACTGCTACAGAGAAAAGCGTAATAATTGTTACAAAGAAATAACTAATCTTGGGCTTAACTGCTTTAGAAGCATTGAAGATTGCCTTCATTACTTTTTCTGAAAAGTTAACAGGTGCGTATTCAATTTCCATTTGCTTCAATGAATTATCAACAAGACGTAATGCTTTTAATCTTGCAAGAACTTCATCATTCTTTTCGATTTCATTTTTTACTTCAGCAAGTTCAAATGATTCTAATTCGCCGTCAATATATTTATTCAAAATTTCATCTGTTAACTTGTTCATAACATTTCCTCCTGATAGTTATGCTTGAGGAGTAAATCCTTCAAAGCATTACGTGAACGATGTAATAAAACTTTTGTATTTACTAATGAAGTCCCCATCACTTGACTAATTTCATTTAGCGAAAGTCCGTCCATATAAAACAATATTACAACAAGAGCCCCTCGAACGGGAAGTTTATCTACCATTTTAAGAATATACTGCCGTACATTGTCTGTAGCACCGTAGATTTCATTATCATAATTGCCAAGATTAAATTCTTCGTCAATCGAACTCATTTCTTGTTCTATCTTTCTTTTCTTAGATGATAAAACTGTTAAACCGGTATTGAAAACTATTTTATAAAGCCATGTTGAAAATTGTGCATCTTTTCTAAAATCTTTTAGACCATTAAATACTTTTAAGAAACTATCTTGAAGAGCTTCTTCTGCATCCAGTTCGTTTTTCAAAATTCTCCGTAATAAAGAAAATGCCCTGTCTTTATATCTATTTACAAGAAGAGAGAAATCAGATACGTTTCCTCTTTTAATAGACTCGATAATTTCGATATCACTTAAGTGTCTCATTACTGCATTAGACTAATAACTTTCTTCCAAGGTTACAATTAAATTGAAAATAATATGTAACCTTTAATGTTTGGACCATGTCAAAAGAAGTGAGATAAATAATTCTCTGTTTAAGATAAGTGAATCATTACATAAGAAAAATAAAATTAGTTGTAACCTTTTAGAAATATTTTAGTCATAATTAATAAATAACCAAGGAGGTATAAAATGCATGGCGGAGACGTAGTAGGAATGGTTTTTTTCTTAGTAACAGGTATTGTAATCGTTACTTTCATTTATTTCCGTTCAAGAGAAAAACAAATGATGATCGAAAAAGGTCTTTCTTACGAGCAGATGGTTGAGCTCTTAAGAACAAAACGCGATCCTTATCTTTTATTAAAGTTGGGAGTGCTAACATTATTCGTCGGACTCGGTTTAGGCGCTGGTTTTCTTTTCAGTAATTGGACCGGTTATGAAGAATGGATTCCATTTAGTATCGTAACAATGACGGGCCTGGGATTCGTTGGAGCTTTTCTTTTAACAAGAAAATTGAAAAACGGAAACGGAAATTGATTTTGTAACGACGGATGGCTTTGCATCTAATAAAAAAGAGGCGCTCAACAGAGCGTCTCTAAGTTTTAAATTAAGCTAACTCTTGTTCTTCAAGCCAATGTTGTGCATCAATTGCAGCCATACAACCGCTACCTGCAGCAGTAACAGCTTGTCTGTAAGTTTTATCTGCAACATCGCCGGCAGCAAAAACTCCCTCAATGTTTGTCTTAGTCGTTCCTGGTTTTACAATTAAATAACCGGTTTCATCCATATCCAAAATCCCATTGAAGAGTGAAGTGTTAGGGTGATGACCAATTGCCATAAAAATTCCGTCTGCCGGAATTTGCCATGTAGAACCGTCTTTTGTGTTTTTAAGAAGCGCACCAATTACAAATTTTTTATTGTCTTCTTCTTTACCAAGCACTTCTTTAATAACTGCATTAGTTATGAATTTAATTTTTGGATTTTTCTTCGTACGGTCATACATAATTTTTGAGGCACGAAATTCATTGCGGCGGTGAATAATTGAAACTTCCGATGCAAATTTTGTCAGATAATTTGCTTCTTCCATCGCGGTGTCACCCCCGCCGACAACCAAAACTTTCAAACCTTTGAAAAAGAAACCATCACAAGTTGCACATGCAGAAACTCCGTAGCCCATATATTTCTTTTCACTTTCAATGTTCAGTAATTTTGCTGATGCACCGGTTGAAATAATTACAGAATCCGCCGTGAATGTTTCGTTTTCCGATTTTACTACCAAAGGGCGATTGGAAAAATCAACTTCAGTTACATTCTTAAAAAAACATTGCGCACCAAACCGTTGAACCTGTTTACGCATAACATCCATTAATTCCGGACCCTGGATTCCATGTTCAAAACCGGGAAAGTTTTCAACTTCTGTTGTAATTGTTAATTGTCCACCGGGCTGCATGCCTTCAAAGACAACCGGATTTAGATTTGCACGTGATGTATAAAGCGCGGCTGTTAACCCTGCCGGACCTGAACCAATTATTATAACTTTATGATGATTATTTGACATTAGTTAATCTCCAAATTTTACTAAACAAAATTACCTAAAATGTGATCAATTTTTATAATTATTAGATGGAATTATTTTGAATCGGATTCTAATTAATGAAGTGAATCAACGGTTTTTCATTATGAACTCAGCATTACGTTTAATGCCGTTTAACTTAGCACGTTTGATAGGGCTTATTTCAAATCGCTTTTTGAAATCTTCAGAATCCATCTCAATAATTTCTCGAAGAGGAATTTCTTTATTCTCATTCGGTTCAAATTTTCTTTCGCGTGTTTGAGTCGGAAATTTTTTATTCCACGGACAAACATCCTGGCAAATATCACAGCCGAAAAGCCAGTCATCAAATTGGTTTTTGAATTCACCGGATATTTCTCCTTTGTTTTCAATGGTTAAGAAGGAAATACATTTATTTGCATCAACAACATATTCATCAACAATAGCATTAGTAGGACAAGCATTAAGGCAAGCTCTGCATGAGCCGCAAAAATCTTCTATTGGTTCATCATAATTAAATTCTTGATTGCAAATAATTGTCGCCAAAAATATCCAGCTTCCCATTTCTCTTGTAATAACATTTGTATGCTTTCCCAACCAACCAATTCCGGATCGAACTGCCCAAGCTTTATCCATTACCGGACCGGTATCAACGTAAGTTAGACAATTAAAAGAAGGATCAATCTCTTTAAGTTGTTCTTCAAGAATTTCTAACTTCTCCCAAATAACTAAGTGATAATCTTTTCCCCAGGCATAGCGGGATACTTTTCCGAAACCTTTTTCATTAGTGTATTTGTGATCGGTATAATAATTTATCGCAAGTGAAATAACACTTTTAGCATTTGGTAAAATATTATTTAAGTTGAATCGTTTTTCAAAGTTGCGTTCCATATAATCCATGGAAGCATGAAATCCTTTACTCAACCATTCTTTTAATTTTTCTGTTTCGTTTTGAAGTAGATCAGCTTTTGCAAATCCGATTAGATCGAATCCTATTTCTTTTGCTTTTTCGATTATTATTTGGTTAGTGAGTTTCATTTTAGAAGTGACTGAGTTTCTGAGTGCCTAAATAACTGAGTTTCTAAGCGCCTTAGAATTATTATTTTTTTCCTTTCCGTCTGTTCCTCATTCTATTTCTTTTACCATCTCAGTTCTCTTTTAAAAACTTTTACAAAAATATCATCGCCAATAACTTTTACTTCATATGAATCTAGACCTTTAATTCCATGAGGAACTTTTCCTGTTTTCAAATTAAACTGCCAGCCATGAGAAGGGCAAGTAACTTTTCCATCTTCAATAAATCCATCATAAATTATCGCCGCTTTTTGATGGATGCAAACATTGCTCAAAGCATAAATTTGTCCTTCAACTTTAAATAAAGCAACATCAACATCATCAACAAAGAACCGTCTCCCGATTTTTTCTTTAAGTTCTGAGTTTTTACAAACTTTAATAAAGCCGTCATTATGTTTCATTAAATCATCTCGGTAAAAACTTGGTCAATCGAAAATCCTCTTTGTGATTCAGCAACAGTTGCCATAATCACTTCGGGATCGTGTTCGAAAAATAATTTCCAATTCTGCTCGATTGCGATAGGAAGAATTTTTTTCTTTTCTTGTACAGTAACAAGCGGCTGTAGATCATAACCCATTACGTATGGAATCGGGATATGAGAAGTGAATGGAAAAAGATCGCCGCAAAACAAAACCGTATTGGATGAATCATGAACTTTTATCATTTGCTGAAAAGATGTGTGTCCGTTAATTGTAAGAAATTCAATCTCATCATCAAATTGAACTTCTCCATCAATAAAGTTTAATAATGCTTCATTGTGTAAAGGCATAAATCTATTTTGAATAAAACTCCCACGGTCACGATCTGTAGGATTTATTGCCCACTCAAAATGTTTCTTCTGAACATAGTATTTTGCATTTGGAAAAGTTGGAATCCAATTACCGTCTTTTAAGTAAGTTGAACCGCCGGTATGATCGAAATGAAGATGAGTTAAAAGAACATCCGTTATTTCATCGGGTTTAATACCAAGTTTATTGAGTGAGTGGGACATAGTGTTTTCAGTTTGGTCCAGCCTGTAGTTTCGTATAAACTTTTCATCCCAGTCAGAACCAATACCTGTGTCAATTAAAATTTTGCGCGAGTCACTTAACAAAAGCAAGTTGCGTGCGTGCAATGTAACTCTGTTCTGCTCATCGGCAGGGTTAAATTTACTCCAGAGCGGTTTAGGAATTATTCCGAACATTGCACCGCCGTCTAATCCGAATACACCGGTTTCTATTACCTTCAATTCATATTTACCAATTTTCATTTTTAGTCTTTATTTTTATTTTGTTGTTGATATCTTTAAGTTAAAGTTACAAATATCTAAGGAAATTTTTATGCTTAACAATATGATAAGAAAATTCATTCATAGTTCAGCGGAATATTTGATTAAGCTTCTATTTATTGCTCTATTGTTGAATGGTTCTATTGCAACAATAATCTATTCTCAACAAAAACAATACAATGAATTAAAGGTAATGACTTTCAATATTCGTTACGGAACAGCAAATGATGGTGAGAACAATTGGGAGTATCGAAAAAATAATGTTGTTGAAACAATTAAGAATTTTAATCCGGATTTGTTTGGATTACAGGAAGCTCTTCAACTTCAGATAGATGAGCTTCTTAAACAGATGCCCAATTATTCCTATGTAGGAGTTGGACGTGATGATGGCAAAAGCGCGGGAGAGCATTCTTGTATCTTTTACTTAAAAGATCGTTTCTCTGTAGATTCGAGCAGTACATTTTGGTTTTCAGAAACGCCGGATGTTATTGCATCTAAAAGCTGGGGCAACAATATCACCCGTATTTGCACGTGGGCTTTATTTCGAGATAAACTTTCCGGCAAATCATTTTACATATTCAACTTACATCTTGATCATGAATCACAACCATCAAGAGAAAAAAGCTCAGAACTTCTTGTTAGAAAGATTAGCCAAAAATCTTTGTCAGTAATTCTAACCGGAGATTTCAACTGCGGGAATGATAATCATGCAATCAAAACAATTCTTTCTCATGGTTTGATTGATTCTTATAGAAAACTTCACAAAAAGAAACCGAATGAAGGAACATTTAATTCATTTAAAGGGGAAACAAACGGAGATAAAATTGATTTTATTTTTGTTACAAAAGAATTTGAAGTAAAAAGATCAGAGATTGTTCGAACTAGTTATAATGGCAAGTATCCTTCAGATCATTTTCCGGTGACTGCAGAAATTAAGTATTAAAAAAAGGGCGACTCGCGGGTCGCCCTAATAAAATCTTAAAGTTAAATTCTAAATGTTATCTTCCTAATCCATCCAAATATTCTTTTCTTTTCAACAGTGTGTCTTTATCCTCCACATGTTTAGGATCCGGAACGCAGCAATCAACGGGACAAACAGCCGCACACTGTGGTTCATCATGGAATCCGACACACTCGGTACATTTATCGGGAACGATATAGAAAAAATCTTTTGAGAAAAATCCATCGGCACCGGAAGGAGCTGCTTTACCTTCTCCGTAATTGTTGCCGGCAAGTTTCCATTCAGCACCGCCTTCATAAATTGCTGTATTTGGGCATTCCGGTTCACATGCGCCGCAATTGATGCATTCATCAGTTATCATGATTGCCATAATTGGCCTCCTTATTTATTAAAAAATTTAATCGTTGAGTTTAATCTTAGGAATTTTGTTCTAAAACATTTGCAGGTCTCGTTCAGAAAAAAAATCATTTAACTCTTAGATTATGGGTTCAATAATTTCAAATCTATAGAAATTACTATCAATACGGTTGAAATAATACTAAAACAAGGTTAGAACTTCAAGACAAATTGGGCTTTTGAATTAATATTTTACCAGCTTCCGCTTGCTCCGCCGCCGCCAAAACCACCGCCACCCCCCGAAAATCCGCCAAAACCGCCGCCACCACCAGATCCCCATCCACCGCTACTACGACTGCCTCCCATTGAACCTAATATTATCCAAGGTAAAATTCCACCACCTCCACCTTTCCCTCCTTTTCTAAAAATGGAAGAGATGATTATGAAAAGGATTATTACAAAGATGAAAGGAAATCCTGTACCGGTACCCTTTCCTCTTTTACCTCCATCTCCTTGATATTCACCGCGCGTTGCTAATGATATTGCATTTATTCCGGCGGCAATCCCCGAATAATAATCACCCTGCTTAAAATAGGGACGGACTTCATTTCTAAGAATCGAGTTGGTAAGTGCATCCGGTAAAGTTCCTTCCAATCCGTAACCGACTTCAATTCTCATCTTGCGGTCATCCTTGGCAATAAAAAAAAGAACCCCATTATTATTTTTCTTTGAACCGATCTGATTTTTTGTTGCTGTTTGATATGTAAAATCTTCTAATGAAGCTCCATTAAGAGCAGAGATCATAAGAAATACAATTTGGTTGGAAGTTGAATCGTCAAATTTTTTAAGTGCTGTATTAAAAGTGTAGAGCTCGGAGCTTGATAATGTATTAGTAAAATCATTTGCATAATTTTTTAATACCGGAAACTCTATCTGAGCTTTCAGAAATAAAATAGGTAAGAATAAAAAGAAAATTATTTTTTTCATCAATTGTCCACTCTGCGTTCTAAACTCTTCACTTTATTTTCTTAAAACTGTACTTTTGGTGCTTGTTCTGAACCGACTGCTGCTTTGAAATATTCTTTTTCCTTAAAGCCGCCGAAGTTTGCAATTATTACACCGGGAAATTTCTTTATTGCAGTATTAAATTCAGCTGCAATCTGATTATATTTTTGTCTTTCTACAGTAATCCGATTTTCAGTACCTTCAAGTTGTTGCTGTAGAGTTTGAAAATTCTCACTCGCTTTCAGTTGGGGATAATTTTCGGATACAACTAATAATCGCGATAACGCACTTCCCAAACCATCTTGAGCAGCTTGGAATTTTTGAATCATTGCAGGGTCGCTAAGCTGATCGGATGTGAGTTTAATCTGTCCAACTTTTGCACGGGCCTCTGTTACTGCTGTATAGGTTTCTTTTTCGAAGTTAGCAACACCTTTAACTGTTGCAACTAAATTTGGAACGAGATCGGCTCTTCTTTGATAAACATTTTCCACCTGGCCCCAGGCAGATTTTACGTTTTCATTCATTCCAACAAAACCATTGTATTTTCGTGTGACATAAGAAACCGTAAGAATAATAAAAACGACTAGCACACCAAGAATCCCCAAACCGATCTTAAGACCTTTGCTCATTTGTCCTCCTTTTATCTTGAAACTTTTTTCTGAATACTTATTTTAATTAGTAAGACTTCTCATCGGAGCGGGAATTCTTCCACCTCTACCGACAAATCCTGCACAGCTTATTGTTCTTACTTCCATGATTGGTGCTTTACCCAAGAGTCCGCCGTAATCAACAAAGTCTCCGATCTTCTTTCCGTAGGCGGGAATAATTCTTACCGCCGTTGTTTTATCATTAATTATTCCAATGGCGGCTTCATCAGCAATTATTCCTGCAATAGTTGTAGCAGAAGTATCGCCAGGCACTGCAATCATATCAAGTCCAACTGAACAAACAGCCGTCATAGCTTCTAATTTTTCCAGTGAAAGATTTCCTGCCTGAACTGCGCGGATCATTCCCATATCTTCACTAACCGGAATAAACGCACCGCTCATTCCACCGACAGAAGAACTTGCCATCAAGCCGGCTTTCTTAACCGAATCATTCAACATAGCGAGAGCAGCAGTTGTTCCGGGCGCACCAACATCTTCAATGCCCATCGCTTTCAAAATATCTGCTATACTGTCACCTTCAGCAGGTGTAGGCGCTAAAGAAATATCTACGATTCCAAATGGAATTCTATTTTTCTCTGCGACTTTTCTTCCGATCAATTCTCCAGCACGTGTGATTTTAAAAATAGTTTTTTTGATCACTTCCGAAAGCTGCTGCAGATCAACATTTCCAGCTTCACGGATAGCTTCCAATACAACTCCGGGACCGCTGATACCAACATTCAAAACAATTTCCGGTTCACTTACACCGTGGAATGCACCGGCAACAAACGGATTATCTTCAACTGCATTTGCAAAAACCACAAGTTTGGCACAACCGATCGAATCGTTATCTTTTGTTTTTTCCGCAGTTAGTTTTATTGCCTCCGCCATCATCATCACTGCGTCCATATTAATGCCGGCTTTGGTAGAACCTATATTAACGCTTGAGCAGACTCTTTTTGTTTGTGAAAGTGCAAATGGAATTGATTTTATTAGTTCCAGTTCACCGTTGGTCATTCCTTTTTGAACAAGTGCTGTGAATCCGGCAATATAGTCTATACCGATTTCTTCGGCAACTTTATCAAGAGTCTTTGCAATTTCAATAAATTCTTCTGCGTTACAAGCATCGAATGGAATTGAAATTGGTGTTACAGATATACGCTTATTTGCAATTGAAATTCCGTATTGTGATTCCACTTCTTTAGCAAGTTTTACATGCTGTTTTCCGTATCGAAGAATCTTATCATATATTTTTTGTTTAGTCACTTCAATATTTCTATCATGGCAATCTCTCAAACTAATTCCCATCGTTACAGTTCTAATATCGAAATGCTCGATCTCAGTCATTCGGATAGTTTCAAGTATTTCTCCAAACTCATAAGGCATGATTTGCAAATCCTATTTGTAATCGTGAAATTTAAGACGTGAAAAGTGAAACGTTAAAAGATTTATTCGTTTGACGTTTGACATTTCACTTTTGATAATCATATTCTGTGCATAAAACGGAAAACATCCTCGTGCTGCAAATAAATTTTTATTTTCAGCAATTCAGCAATTTTATTCATCTCTTCTTGAATTTCTTTTAAATCTTTTTGCGAAGTGGAAATATCAATTACCATAATCATTGTAAAAAAATCGCCGAGAATTTTTTGACTAAGATCTTGAATATCACAATTTGCATCACCAAGTGCTTTAGTTACACCCGCCACTATGCCGGGATGATTCAAACCAAATGATGTTAAAATTACACGACCTGATGAGACATCACTTTTATCAAATTTGTAATCGCCGCCCATTGATTCAACTCGTCTACGTACCAATTCTTTTACTGCTTCCGGAGTAGCTTTATCTCCTAATTCACTAATTGCTTCAAATGTAATTTTTCTTACTTCTTCTTCTGAAAACTTCACGGTTTGACACCCTTATATTCGTTCTGAAGATAACGCAAAGATTTATTTGAGATTTCTAAATTTTTCTCGAGTGCAAATTCTTCCGCGTTTTGAATGGCTCCTCTATAGAAACGAAGCCAAACTAATTCTGCTACTACAACTCCGTCAAACACTCGATCTTCTATGAATGAACTGACCGTCCAATACCCGGAAA
The DNA here is from genome assembly GCA_026390775.1 of Ignavibacteriales bacterium. Lineage (NCBI taxonomy): Bacteria > Pseudomonadati > Ignavibacteriota > Ignavibacteria > Ignavibacteriales > Ignavibacteriales bacterium. Next base: position 63,224 of record JAPLFF010000008.1, read on the forward strand.
GTAAATTCCAACCTAATGACATTAATCCGGATAAGAATTTGCCGCTATAAATTGCTCCCGCACCAGGCAAAATATATGAAATTACCTTTGCAAATGTTACAGAAACTTTAGCTTTGTCCGTTCGCTCAGCAAGTATTTTTAATTCATGGTTGGAATTAATTTTAGCAAAAGATTTGGCGGCAGCTTCCCAATTATCCGCAAAGATATAAGTCCATCCTCTCCAATAATTGATTTGATCGCTCTTTTCACTAAATCGTTGATCTTTTTCAAGTTCATCACAAAGTTGCAGCGCTCGGTCGGTTGTTCTTCTTAAAATATTCGTTCGGATAATTTGTGTTTTTGAATCGCAATATTCATCATCGTTACGAGCACTGAGCTCTGCAAAAGAAAAATATTTTATCTCTTCATCATATTTAGCCCCGGCTTTGTAACATTCTCCAATTTTATAATTTGATTCGTAATTGAATGTTTTAGTTGAATCGAAAAATTGAAGACGTTTATACTCAGTAATTGCATCGTAGTATTGTTTGCTGTTAAATAGATTATTAGCATAATCAAACTGAATTGACAAATGATCTTGTGCTTTTACTGTAAATAAAAATGTTGATAGAAAGAATATTATTGTAACCCGGATTTTCATATTAGTAATCAACCTTGGGTAAAAAATAATTTCTTTGTTCGAAAAATAGTTTTACTTCCTTATCAAAATTGAATTGAATTCTTGCATTATAAATTTGCGCCGATGCAGCTGAGCCGTAAATATTCCCGGCATAGAAAAAAGCTGCCAGTCCGCTAAACAACCATCCTCTGAATTGATGATCAGCATTGAAATTTGCAACTGCCAGATATGTTGTTAATGCAGTTACAATTAATGAAGTTACCCCATCACCAACTTCTCCGGTATATATTTTACCGGCTCCGGGTATTAACGCAGACAAAATTACAGCGGTTGTAGGGCTTTTGTGCTGTGGATATTTCTTCTGTTGATAAAAATTTATCAGTTGAGACTGAACCGAGTCGGGAAAATTTTTTAATACAACATTTTCATCCGGCAGAATTGAAGTATCAAGAAAGTATGATGTGTATTTTAATCGCTCAATATCTTTTCCGTACTGTGAAGAATTAAAATTCTTTTCTTCCGCAAGCTCACGAAATAATTTATAATCCTTCTGAAAAAAGATAGTTTCATAAAATAACAATCGGGCTTCTTCAGATAATTGCGAACCGAAAAATAATCCCTTAAAATTATCTGCCGCTTCAGTATAACGTCCAATTTTAAAATAGCTATTGGCTAATCTGAATACTATTGTATCATTGTATACACTCTTCAAATAAACTTTGAATTCATCTGCAGCTCGTAAATAATCTTTATCCTTATAAAGATAGTTTCCAAATTGCAGTCTATTGTGTGGAGAGAAAAAATTTCGATTGTTAGCTGACAATTGACAGTTGTGAGTAGTTAGTGGGACAATAAATAATAATACTGTAATTAAAAAACGATAGGCAATTTTAGTTCTCAATATCACGGCCAGAATAGAATTTTATTTTTTTAGAATAAAGTGTATAGTTATAAGCAGGGTCAAAAAATTTATTAGATGAAAGCAACAGGTAATGATTCATTCCTTTAAAAAAATTTAAGTCCCGTGTAAAACGGTCTGCGAACATCAACGTTCCTTTAAAAATACTTGTTTCTTTAACTGACTGAAGAAAAAATGCTGAGCACGATGGTTCGAAAGGACAATTATCGCCATCCAAATCAGATATAAAAAAGTAATATGTGTCTCGCATAACCGAAAGCAATGTCATTCCCAAACTAGATTTATCAACTGTATAATCATGATGATGAGTGGCAAGAAGTTCGTAAAAAGTTTCTTTACCTTCCCACTTTACCCAATCAGTTTGTGCATTAAGATTATATGTAGAACTGAATAAGAATAAATAAATACAAATGCTTAATGCTTTTCCAACTTTGAATCTTTTCACATTATTCCTAAAAAATAATCACTCAGGCACTTAGGCACCAATGATCAATCTTTCAACAATTCTCTCGCAATTATAATTCTCTGAATCTCCGAAGTACCTTCGTAAATTTCCGTGATCTTCGCATCGCGTAAATATCTTTCAACTAAATATTCTCTAACGTAACCATAACCACCGTGGATTTGAATTGCTTCAAGTGCACATTCCACTGCAATTTTTGAGGAATACAATTTAGCCATTGCCGATTCTTTAACATATTTCTTATCGGCATCTTTTAATGCTGCAGCTTGAAGAGTTAAAAGTTTTGCCGCTTCAACTTTCGTTGACATATCTGCAAGCTTAAATTGAATTGCCTGATGGTTAGAAATTTCAGTTCCAAAAGCTTTGCGGGTTTTTGCATATTTAGTAGCGGCATCAAGACATCCTTCAGCAATTCCAACAGCTTGGGATGCAATTCCAATTCTTCCGCCGTTCAAAGTATTCATTGCAAAGTTAAATCCTTTGCCGACTTCCCAAATAATATTTTCTTCCGGAACTTTGCAGTTTTCAAAAGTTAACGAACAAGTATCGCTGCTTCTAATACCAAGTTTATCTTCTTTAACTCCGTGCCCAAAACCCGGCGTTCCTTTTTCTACCAGAAATGTTGTAATTCCGTGATGAGCTTTTTCTTTATCTGTTTGAGTAACAACTAAATAATAATCAGCGGAAGATCCATTGGTAATCCAATTCTTCATTCCGTTAATAACCCAATGATTACCTTCCTTATGTGCATATGTGTTTTGCTTAGTTGCATCACTTCCGGCTTCAGGTTCTGATAATGCAAATGCCCCAAGTTTTTCTCCGCGTGCAAGTGGTTTTAAATATTTTTCTTTTATAAGATCGCTTCCCCACTTTTCCAATCCGTAACAAACTAATGAATTGTTTACGGACATTATTACTCCCAGACTTGCATCAACTTTTGAAATCTCAATCATTGCTAAAACATAACTAACGGTATCAAGTCCGGCACCATCATATTTTAGATCTACCATCATTCCCATAAATCCAAGTTCGCCAAGTTTCTTTACCAATTCAGCAGGGAATTTAGATTCTTTATCCCGCTCAACTGAAGTTGGAGCTATTTCAGATTCTGCAAACTCTCGAGCTGTCTGCTGGATCATCAATTGTTCTTCTGTGAATTCGAAGTTCATCCTTTCCTCTTATTAATCTAATTTTTATTAGTTGTTTACATTTTAAAACTACTGAAAGGATTTCAAATATCAAATCCTCATTCTAATACTAAGGCACTAAGGAACTGAGGCACTCAGTAACTTCTATCTTTGTCACTTTCCATCTTGATCTCTATATTTGTTTCAATGAATATCAATAACAAGAAAATACAACTTAAAGGACTAACACTTCCGGAACTTGAAGAGTATTTCGTTTCAATCGGCGAACCAAAGTTCAGAGGCAAACAAGTCTTTAATTGGATGTATAATCATCTTGCTACTGATTTTTCCGAAATGGGGAATATTTCAAAAGAGCTTAGACAAAAACTTACTGCAACCTGCAAACTGCAAACTCTAAACTTAGTAACTACTCAAAATTCACCATCAACCGGAACAAAAAAATATTTGTTTGCAACACATGATGAACGGAAGATCGAATCGGTCGTAATTCCAGAAAAAGAAAGAAATACACTTTGTATCTCCACTCAAGTCGGCTGCCCGCTTGATTGTAAATTTTGCGCAACAGGACTAATGGGTTATAAAAGAAACCTTTCTGTTGGCGAAGTTGTGGATCAATATCTTCTAACAGCTAAAGAACATGGTAAAAAAAATATTACCAATATCGTTTATATGGGGATGGGTGAACCTCTTCTTAATTACGAAACAACATTAAAGTCGGTAGAAATTTTTACACACGAGCTTACAAAAGGATTGAGCAGATTGCGCATTACGATTTCGACTGCTGGCATAGCACCAAGAATAAAAGATCTTGCCGATCGCAGTGTTCGTGTTAAACTTGCTCTCTCACTTCATTCCGGATTTGAAGATATTAGAAGTATGATAATGCCCATAAATAAAAAATATTCTCTCAAAGAAAATCTTGAAGCTCTAAAATATTATGCAAAGAAAACAAAAACACGAATCACTTTTGAATACACAATGCTGAAAGATATCAACGACCGTTACGAAGATATAAAAGCGCTTACTAAAATTTGCAGTTCTATTCCGTCAAAAATTAATATCATTCCTTTCAACAGTATAAAACATATGGCCCCGGAAGGTATTTCTTCCAAACTTGAACCCACACCGTCAATAGAGATACATCAATTTGCAGATAGCCTCCGCAATAACAATATCACAGTTATGATCCGCGAAACACAGGGCGATGATATAGCGGCGGCATGCGGACAGTTGGCAGTTAAAATAAATTAGGGAGGAAAAAATTTTGCATATCTTCGGGTGTATCAAAATCTTTTAAAATTTGGGAGTAACCACACTCCCATTTTTTTGTCTTCGTATTTCCATCGTCTCTAATCAATCGAAGTGAAGAAGAAGAATCTGCTGTTAAAATTTTTTCGAATATATTTTTCTTAAATAAAACCGGATGACCTTCTTTTCCGTTATAACATGGCTGTATCCAATCATAATTATCATCGATTTTGGAAATTAGTTCACAATAAAATTTTTCTTCATGAAACGGCTGATCTACAAAATGATATATGATCCAATCCGAATCTTTTAATTTCGCCAGTCCGGCTTGAAGTGAAGTGAGCATACCACACTCATAGTCAGGATTGAAAACACATTCAACTCTATCTGCAAACTGCAAACTGCAAACTGATTTGACTTCATCGCTCTTGAATCCCGTCACAACAACAACTCTTTCGCAAACTGTTAAAAGTTTTTCAACTATTGTTACAACAAATGATTTATCCTTGTAAAGCATTAACGGTTTGAATTGTCCCATTCTTCCGGATAATCCGGCTGAGATTAGCAACCCGTTTATGATCGGCTTACTCATTTGTTTAATAATTTTTCTTTTAAATATTTTGGTGAGCTCGGTTCGATGTTAGAATTCCAACTCTTTAGAGCAGAAGTATCCTTCAATCCATTTCCGGTAAAAAGAAGCAGAGCAGTCTGATCATGCAGTTTATTTTGTGAGATGTATTTTTTGTATGCAGCAAATGTTGATGAAGAAGACGGTTCAATTAAAATTCCATAATTCTGTGCGACAAATTTTTGTGCTTCAAGAATTTCATTGTCGCTCACTTGAATCGCTTCGCCTTTAGTTTTTACAATTGAGTCATAAGTCATGTATAAACATCTTGGCGCACCGGCAGAAATTGAATCGGCAATACTTTTAGCAGGCATGTATTCGAACTTTTGATCCTTCATATATCTGACTACGGCATTACTTCCTTCAGCTTGAACAGCCATTAATTTTGGAAGTTCTTTAATCCAGCCAAGCTCTTTCAATTCCCATAATCCTTTATACAATCCGCTTAATACAACACCGTCACCGGTAGGAACAAAAATTAGGTCCGGCATTTTACCTTTGGTTGTCATAAAAATATCAAATGCTGCAGATTTTTTACCTTCGACAGTAAGCGGATTATAGCCGGTGTTTCTATTGTATAATTTTTTCTCTGAAGAGATTTCCAAACAAGTATCGAATGCTAGATCATAGTCGCCGTCAACTAAATAAATTTCAGCTCCGTATGATTGGATCTGAATCCGTTTTGCTTCCGGAATAAGTTTCGGTACAAAGATCATTGATTTCAATCCGAGCCGTGCGCAGATTCCCGCTAATGAAGAACCCGCATTCCCGGTTGAAGCTGCGGCAATCTCTTTTATACCAAGCTCTTTTGCTTTGAGAGCAACCAAACTGGAAGCACGGTCCTTAAATGACAAAGTAGGATTACGTGTGTCATCAAGGACAAAAAAATTATTCCCTTTGAAAGAATATTTTAATATACAATTTGACGGAAGGGATAATCTCTCTATGTCATTCCGAAGTAGCTCAGCGATTGAGGGATTTTTCAAATCCAGCGGCCATAATAAATTATATTGCCAAAATCTTCCCGGCTGCAGATTTAGGAATTCCTTTTTCTTGTATTTCTTTTTAATTGATGCATAATCATATTCAACTAAAAGAACCCCACGCAACGGTTGGTTCTTTTCAATCATGCCGCAAGATGGACAGAGATAGATCAGATTTTTTTCTATCTCATCTTTGCTGTAAGTCTTTCCGCAGTCGAAACATTTGTAGATATAATTTTTCATTTTTAATCCTGAGGAGCGAAGCAACGAAGGATCTCATTCTAAGTAATAGAGACTCTTCGCTTCGCTCAGAGTGACTACGTCACATTGTTAGTCCCATGATTGCTTTTGCTGTATGCAAACGATTTTCTGCTTCATCAAAAACGATTGAAATTTTCGGATCATCGAGAATCTCATCAGTTACTTCATTATTTCTATCTGCCGGAAGTGCGTGCATCAATTTTACATTTTTATCTGCAAGTTTAATTCTCTTGTCGTTGCAGATCCAGTCTTTATGTTTCTCAAGATTACTTTTCATTTCTTTTTTGCATTGATCTTCATGCGAGAGATAAAATTCTTCATCATAAAATCCAAAGCCGCCCCAATTTTTTGGAATTACAATCTGTGCGCCTTCAAATGCTTCATCCATATTATTTGTAAAGCGTAAACTTCCTCCGCCTTCTTTTGCATTCTTCTGAGCTTTCTCAACAATATTTTTACTAAGAGGAAATTCTTTTGGATGAGCGACCGTTACATCAATTCCGTAACGCGGGAAAAGAAGAATTTGTGTTTGCGGAACGCTCAGCGGTTTTGAGTGCGTTGTTGCGTATGCCCAACTAACTGTTACTTTCAAATTTTTTGTGTTTCTACCAAGATGCTCGAAGATCGTCATCAAATCTGCAAGTCCTTGGAATGGATGATAAACATCATCTTGCAACGACATGACAGGTTTTCTTGAGTTAGCCGCAAGTTCATTTAAATACTTATTGCCGATTCCGTAGAAACAATTACGGCATGCGATCCCGTGTCCCATGCGGCTAAGAATTATTGCTGTGTCTTTTGCAACTTCGCCGTGAGTGATCTGCATTTTATCTGGAGTGAGATCATGCGCGTGTCCGCCAAGCTGTGTCATCCCGGCTTCCATAGAGTTACGCGTGCGTGTTGATTGCTCAAAGAACATCATGAACAATGTTTTATATGGCAGCCAGAGTGTGGGTTCTTCCGCATAGAATTTCTTTTTCAAATCAAACGCCGTGTCAAAAACTATATCGAGTTCTTCTTTTGCCCAGTTGTCTTCAGTTATAAAATGTCTTCCTCTGAAACGAGTTTCCATTATTCCTCCAATAAGAAATATTCAGTTACTTAATTCTCTCTATTAACTCAAACGGAAAGAGCGAATAAAACTTTGTTGCCTTCAGCAAATCATTCAATACAAGTTCTTCTTTCGATGAGTGAGAAAGTTCTTCTTTACCCGGCGCAAAACCGATTGTCGGAATTCCAAAATGTCCGGCAGTTGCAACTCCGTTAGTAGAGAAACTCCATACACCGCTCTTCGCTTTTCCGATTGCTTCCTTAGAAGTTTTCATTGCAGCATCAACTAACGGATGTTTCTCATCATAAACCCACGTAGGGAAATATGCCTCTTGTGAAAACTTCGTTCCTTTCCAGCTTGTTCCTTCAACATTTGGAATGGAAATTTTTGCATCGCTCTTATGCTTTTTGATAATCGCTTTTAATTCTTTCACAACAGAATTTTTATTTTCTCCGATCGTCATTCTTCTATCAAGATGAATCTGGCAATAATCCGAGACCGAACAAGTTGACGGTGCTTTGGAAATAACTTGGCTAACAGTTATTGAACCCTTACCAAGTGGTTGTTTGGGTTTTAATTTTTTATCAAGTTTTTCTATTTCAGAAATTATCGGCTGCATTTTATAGATCGCATTAATTCCTTTTTGATTATGTGCGCCGTGTGCAGATTTTCCCGTTGCAGTAATTTTCAATTCCATTCTTCCGCGTTGTCCGAGGTAAACTTTTAGATCGGTCGGTTCGCCAAGTAAAACATAATCCGGTTTGATTCCTTCATTGGCGATTATATGATAAAGCGGATAACCGTCTGCATCTTCTTCAAGCACTGAACCGACAACATAAAGAGTGAATGGAAAATCATTTCCGTAAACCGCTTTCAAAACTTTTCCCGCGATCATAAATCCAGCCATAGCGGGCTTCTCATCAACAACTCCGCGTCCGTACATTTTTCCGTTTACGATTTCTCCGGCAAATGGCGGATGCGCCCAAGTTTCAGTATCGGTAACTTTCACTGTGTCAACGTGTGCGTCAAACATAATTTTTATTGGTCCGTTGCCGATTCTTCCCACCGCATTTCCAAACCCGTCATGAAACGCATCGTCAAATCCGTATTCTTTCATCTTAGAAACAATGAACTCAACAATTTCTTTTTCTTCACCGCTGTAGCTTTTAATTTGAATTAATTTTTGAATAAGAGAAAATAAATTTTCTTTCTCAGCTTCAACTGCACTAAATAATTTTTCTTTCATGCTTATTCCAATTCAGTTTTATGACTAACAAAATTACAAAATTGTCTAAACACTTAATACCGGTATACCTTATATTTATAATGTTCAAGAAAAAAAACTGGAAATTTCATGTCAGATAAAATGCAGCCGATTCCTTTCCAAAATTTATTGGACTGGATATTTCAAGAGTACGTTAACCAGAAATCCATCTTCGGGATTCCATCTTCAAAATTTTATTATGTTAAAGAAAAGGGGAATGACAAGATATTTGATGAATGTCTTGAAACTCCGATCGGTCCTGCTGCCGGTCCGCATACTCAACTAACTCAAAATATAATCTGCGCATACTTAACCGGAGGCAGATTTTTTGAACTCAAGACAGTTCAAAAGCTGGACGACTTAAAGATTGATAAGCCGTGCATTGATGCAACAGATGAAGGTTATAATGTTGAGTGGTCGCAAGAACTGAAGCTTGATGAATCGTATGATGAATATGTTAAAGCCTGGTTTCTAATTCATTTGATAAAAGTTCTGTTCGGGCTCTCGAAATCCAAAAGAGGATTTGTTTTCAATATGAGTGTTGGTTATGACCTTGATGGAATCAAAACTCAACGAATGGATAGATTCATTGAAGAACTAAAGGATGCATCTAAGAATGAATTATTCACTAAGTACAAATCAGTTTTAATAGATCAGCTAAACAGTACTGATGTATTCAAATTGCTTGAGACCAGATTTGGAATTACTAGTAACAAACGTGATGAAATCATTCTGAACATAGAAAACATTTCACCACATATATCTAATTCGGTTACACTTTCAACAATGCACGGCTGCCCTCCTCATGAAATTGAAGCTATTGCAAAATATCTTATCCAGGAAAAAGGATTACACACTTACGTAAAATTAAATCCGACTCTTTTAGGATATGATTTTGTAAATGATACTCTGCATAAACTCGGATATAAATATATCCATCTTGACAAGAATTCTTTCGATCACGACATTCAATATCAAGATGCTATTCCTATGATTAATAGATTAAGATCGTTTGCTTCTGCATACAATAAAACTTTCGGGATTAAACTTTCCAACACGCTTGGAGTGAAAAATACAATTAAAGCATTACCTGGCGATGATATGTATATGTCAGGCAGATCGCTTTACCCGCTTACAATAAATCTTGCATACAAATTAGCTAACGAATTCAATGGTGAAATAAATATTTCTTATTCTGGCGGAGCCAATATCAATAACATAAAAGAAATATTAGAAACCGGAATAAGACCGGTTACTTTTGCTACAGAATTATTGAAACCCGGCGGATATTTACGTCTTTCACAAATTGCAGAAACGGTCGAAAAGAATTCATCAAAGTTCGAACATAGTTTTAAAAAAAATACTGCTCACCTGAAAATTTTAGCAGAAGCATCTCTATCAGATAAAAACTATTCTAAAGAGAAACGTGAAATTAATTCTATAAAGATTCCTAAAACTCTTCCGGTTTTTGATTGTTACATCGCTCCATGTCAAGAAGCATGTCCGATACATCAAGATGTTGCATCGTATATTAAATTAGTTGAACAAAAACGATACGAAGAAGCATACGAGTTGATCATTTCAAAAAATCCGTTACCTCACATAACAGGTTACATTTGCGACCATCAATGCATGTTCCATTGCACACGTTGGGATTATGATGAGCCGGTGTTGATTCGTGATCTTAAGAAGGAAGCAGCTCTTAATGGTTTTGATTTATACATAAAAAAATTCAAGAATGATCTTTCATTTAATCAGAATAAAATAAAAGTTGCAGTTATTGGAGCGGGACCATCTGGCTTATCTGCCGCATATTTTTTAGCCAAAGCCGGATTTAATGTAACAATTTTCGAAAAAGAAATGAATGCCGGCGGTATAGTTCAAAATGTATTACCAAGATTCCGTTTGCCAAAAGAAGCAATAGAAAAAGATATTGAGTTTATCGAAAAACATGGAATCAGATTTGTTTTTGGTTTTAATCCAAATTTCTCAGTTGATAAACTGAAAAAAGAAGGATATAAATATATCTACATAGCAATCGGAGCTGAGACATCAAACAAAATTAAGATTGATGGTGATAATGGAAATATTTTTGATGCGATTGAATTCTTGAAAGATTATCACAATGATCAATTTATAAAGCCCGGCAAAAGTGTTGCTGTTATTGGCGGCGGTAATTCGGCAATGGATAGCGCACGTGCTGCAACTCGTTATAAAGGAGTTAAAAAAGTTTACCTGATCTACCGTAGAACAAAAGAACAAATGCCGGCAGATAAAGAAGAATTTTTTGCTGCACTTAAAGATGGAGTTGAGTTTAGAGAACTGCTGCTTCCTATCAGATTTAACAACGGACTTCTAGTTTGTCAGAAAATGAAACTGAGCGAGACTGGATCTGATGGAAGAAAAAATGTATTGCCGATTGATGGCGAGTATGAAGAAATTAAAATTGATTCCGTAATCTCTGCAATCGGTGAAAACGTTGATACGGAATTTTTGACAAAAAATAAAATTCTATTAGAAAATAACAGAGTGAAAGTTACCGAGTCTAATGAGACGATGATAGAAAATGTTTTCATTGGCGGTGATGCGCTGAGAGGACCATCTACCGTAGTAGAATCAATTGCAGATGGAAAGAAAGCGGCAGAAGCAATCATTAAGAAAGAAAATGTTAAGGTCGGGCAGTACTCTGCTAAAAATTATTTTGTCAATGATCAACAACTTTTTGAAGACATAAGAAAAAGAAAGGGTGAAATTGCAAATCAATCTAATACAAATTTTATTATTGAAGCCGGAAGGTGTTTAGGATGCAATTTTATCTGCAATAAATGCGTTGAGGTCTGCCCGAACCGTGCCAATGTTGCAATAATATCGAATTCAGATTCCTTTAAAGATCAATATCAGATTATCCATCTTGATCAACTATGCAACGAGTGCGGCAACTGCGAAACTTTTTGCCCTTACCAAGGTGCACCATATAAAGAGAAGTTCACATTTTTTAAGAGTAAAAATGATTATACTCAAAGCACTAACGAAGGTTTTTACTTTGATGAGAATAAAAATCTAACGACAGTAAATATAAGATTGAGATCTGAGACTGGAACGATTCTTTTTGATAATCACGGAGAAGTTGTTCAAACAACAATCAGTACTCGAAACGAACTAATTCAATTAATTAAAATATTTCGGAAGGATTATTCTTTTCTAATTTGAGAATAATTAGTGAGCCGTTAATTCTTTTGCGCTTTCACTGATTGCTTCAATTATTTGTTTGTACCCGGTACATCTGCACAAGTTACCCGCAATTGCATCTTTGATTTCTTCTTCGGTAGGATTTTGATTTTCTTCAAGCAAAGCATAAGCCGATAAAACCATTGCCGGTGAACAGAATCCGCATTGTACTGCACCATACTTTAAGAAATTTTTTTGAATCGGATGTAATTCATTACCGTTTGCAATTCCTTCAATTGTAACGATCTCACTTCCTTCAATTTGTGCAGCAAGAATCAGACATGAATTAACCGCTTTTCTATTCAATAATACAGTACATGCACCGCACTCTCCAACTCCGCATCCTTCCTTTGTTCCGGTTAGATTTAATTTATCTCTGAGTAGATCGAGCAAACGGATACTCGGTTCAGTCTCTACTGTAACTTGTTTTCCGTTAAGTATGAATTTCAAACTGATCATTTTATTCTTTTCGTCATTCGATTAAGCATTTGATAAAACATTTGCTGGACAACCGGTAATTTATATTCACTTGACCAACGTAATCCTGTTAATTTAATTATCTCTTCTGCTAGCTTGCTTGCAAGCAATTTTAAAAAATCGTTCTTTACTTCTTTACCGGCAGCAAATTTTTCTAATTCCTGGAAACGAGTTCCTATTGGAGTTGCAGCGCCGGAAGCAATTCTTATTTCATTTATTTTGTTCTCGTTCAACTCCATCAAAACAGCAAGTGTAATTCTGCTGATAGCTACAGCCTGGCGTCTTCCTAGTTTATAAAAATCTCCTACAAAAGTTTTTGGCGGAACCGGAATATTTATGCGGATTACAATTTCATCTTTCTTTAATTGTGTTTTGTAAGGACCTTGCAAAAATTCTTGTAGTGATATTTCCCGTTTAGAATGGATTGATTCAATTTCTATTGTAGCGTTGTAGATCAATAGAGCTGGAACAGTATCGGCACACGGTGCGTTGTTTACAAAATTTCCCGCTATCGTAGCGCGGTTTCTTATTTGCAAACTGCCGATTGTAGCAACAGCTTTTTTTAGAATCTGTAACTCTTTGGAAACTATTTGGTTTGTATAAATCTCCGTAAATGTTGAAGCCGCACCGATAGATATTTTCCCATTCCTTTGTTCAATTCCTTTAACTTCTGCAACATGATTAATATCAACTAAAACTTCCGTATTAACAAAACGATTCGATTCTTGTTTCAGTCCGGTAACTACATCCGTTCCGCCTGCAATAATTCTTAAATCTTTGTCATAATTTGAAAGAATGCTGAGTACCTCGTTCAAATTTTTTGGAATCAATATTTCGATTGATGGCATCACTGCAAACTTCCTCTTTTCACTTCAACCGGCCTTAGCTTTTTACCTAATAAAATTTCCTCTAAGTTCAGTGGTAAATTAAAAAATCTTTTTCCGAGAGCATTACTAACTGCATTTGAAATTGCAGCCGCTGTTAATTCCAAAGTTGGTTCACCTAAAGACTTAGCTCCCCATGGTCCGTAAATCTCTTTTCCTTCAACAAAGATTGGTTTTATTTTTCCAATATCTTTTGCCGTTAGAATTAAATACTGATCAAAATTTAATTCACGGATTAATCCATTATCTATTGTTACTTCCTCTAGCATTCCATAACCCGCGCCTTGTGTAACACCGCCGTAAACTTGTCCTTCTGCACTAAGTTTATTTATTACTGTTCCTGGATCGTGCACCGCTGTGATCTTATCAAGATAGACTTCGCCCGTTCCGAGGTTAACATTCACTTCTGCAACCTGACATCCGTACACATAAGTAAAGTAAGCGTCTCCTTGTCCTGTATGTTCATCCCAATCAACGTTTGGACTTTTATACCAACCGATTGTCGAAAGATTTACTCCACACGACGATGCAAGTCTGCAAAGATCAGGAAAAGTTGCGAGTTGAGAATTGAGAATTGAGAATACTTTATTATCACTAAAAACAATTTCATCTTCTGTTTTTAATTTCCATTCTTCACGAATTAATTCTTCAAGTCGCCCGCGTAAAATTTCTGCTGCATTTTTAACGGCGCCTCCGCCCATCAATGTTGCACGCGATGCAACCGTTGGTCCGCTATCCGGTACACGTGATGTATCTGTCTCAAGATAAAATATATTGTCAGTCGTAATTCCTAATTCTTCTGCAACAATTATAGAAAATGTTGTTCTTAATCCTTGCCCGTTCTCCGCAAGTCCGGAAAGTAAATATGCGGTTCCATCATTTTGAATTGAGAGATAGCAAGCTGCAGCATCAATGCCTTCTGCACCAAGTGAACAACCTCGGTAGCTTACCGCAAGACCAATTCCTTTTTTAATAAGTTGATCTGGTTCAATGAATTGCGAATTATTGAAAACAGGTTTTGTGAAATCATATTTTTTTAATATCGGTTTTTCTTTTTTGTATTTCTTCCATTTGTTTTGAAAATCAGTTTCCTTAGTTGCGGTATCCAAAACTGTTAAAAGATTTACATCATGGTTTTGAAGTTTTTGTCCAGTTGCAGTTATTGACCCGGCTTTCAATCCATTTATTTTTCTTACTTCGTTTGGAGTAATTCCCAGCTTAAGTGCAATCTCATCCATCAACGATTCATTAGCAAAGATCGGTTGAGGCGAACCGAAACCCCGCATTGCACCGGTGTATGGATTATTCGTGTAAACAGCGCGCACATCAGTATGAACATGTTCGATTTCATAAGGTCCGGTTGCTTGAACAACAGAACGCCAAGTTACAAACGGACTCATTGAGCAGTAAGCTCCGCCGTCTGCAAGAATATCTATCTTCATAACTTTTATCTTACCGGAGTTTGTAAATCCAACTTTATAATTTAAAATGTATGGATGACGTTTATACGATTCGAGGATTGATTCTTCTCTTGTGTAACGAATTTTCACCGGACGATTTGTTTTTATAGCTGCAACGGCGGCGCGTGAAGAAAGAATGCACATTGTATCATCCTTTCCGCCGAACGACCCTCCGAGTTGCGCTTGAATTACTTGCACTTTGTCTAACGGAAGATTTACAACAGCCGCAATAATTCTTCTCGCACTAAAAGGATTTTGAATACTGCCAATAATTTTTACCCCATTCACACCAAGCGGTATAGCAATAACAGCTTCAGGTTCTATGTAAGCATGTTCAATTAATTGTGTTGTATAAGTTTGTTCAAGTATGTGATCGCTCTCAGCAAATCCTTTTTCGATATTTCCTTTGCGTAGAGGATGATGAACTATAAGATTACTTCCTAATTCCGGATGAATTAAAATTGCATCCGGATCAAGTGATTTTCTTGGATCTGTTAAAGCCGGAAGTGGTGTGAAATCAACTTTTATTTTTGATAAAAGCGAACGAAGTTGAGCTTCATCTTCGCCGACTAGCATTGCAAGAACATCTCCCGGTGTTACAACTACTTCATCGCAGAAAATCGGTTGATCGTTTTTAATCATACCAACTTTCTTCTCACCCGAAATATCTGCAGATGTAATTATTGAGTTAACTGAGTTATCGTTTTCAATTTCTGAATAATCAATCGAATTAATCTTGGCGTGAGTCTCAGGAATCCTAAGCATTACCGCATGAAGCATTCCATCAAATTTATAATCATCGGCAAACTTAGCACGACCGGTTATTTTATCGAATCCATCTTCACGAACTATTGGTTTGCCTACAACAGAAAAATTTTTTTTCATTTATTCTATCCAGTCATTCTGAGTACAGACAAAGTCTGTGCGAAGAATCTCTTACTTATAATTTTGAGATCCTTCAGTCGTTACACCTGCCTACCGGCAGGCAGGCTTCTTCAGAATGACATTATCATTTTATTTGATGATACAACCTTTCGCCTTGAATGTAAATCTCATTTTTAATTTTGTTCTCATCAACACCAATTAGCTGAAAATCCTTCATCAAAAAATTTCCATTCTGTAATACAGTATGAATCGGAAATTCCAACATACCAAAAATAAAATGTCCCCAGAAATTTTCTTTAGTCATTGGTGTTGGTGGAACATAATCCCAAACGATTAGATCAGCACGTTCGTTTTCATTGAGAGTTGAGAAATCCGGGAAATATTTTTTAGCAAACCCAATTTGATCGAAATAAATTCTTTTTATAAGTGCTGTCGCTTGATCTCCGTTGATGCCTTGATCTCTAAAAGTTAAGAACATTTGTTTAAGTGAACGGGAAATGTTTGAGTGCATACCGTCTGTTCCGGCTAATAGCGGAATACTTTTGGGAATCTTGCTGAAATTCGGAACACCGACAGAATTATTCATGTTGGAGTCGAGACAAAACGCAATTGCGCTTTCTGCTTCACTGATCTTGTCATAATCTCTTTCCTTTAGATGAACGCCATGTACCAAAATACTTTTATCATTCATCAGCTTGAATTTTTTCAAGCGGCTGACAGGTAATGAGCCGGTGTATTCAACGCTTAATCTATTATCACTTTCATCTTCTGCGACATGAATATGAATTCCCCAATCAGATTTCATAAGCATTTTTGACTCTAGCAGAAGATCATCCGAAAGTGTAAACGATGCATGTAATCCCAGCATGGCATGGAAATCATCGTTCATTTGAAACGAGTAAAACTCTTTGTTCTCTGATAATCCTCTTAATGCATTGTTGAGACCGTTTCTATCTGTACTTTCGAAACAAAGTACACCACGTAATTTAAAATCATTTAATACATTTTTTATTGTTTTCAAACTTCCTGCAATTTCGTTTTGTGATGAGTGATGATCAAAAATATATGTTACACCGCTGCGGATTGATTCAATCGCAGCCATTTGTGCTGAAGCAATTATCATTTCCATGTCAAGCACGCGGTCAAGTTTCCACCAAAGATTTTTTAGAACGTTCTGAAAATTATCAAACTTGCCTTTAAGCGGTAAACCTTTAGCAAGTCGGGAATAAATGTGATCATGGAAGTTTACTAATGGAATTGTTACTACTCTTCCATATGCATTGAAAGAATCCTTATTAACCTTATCGGGATTTTTCATATAAATATGAAAATATTTAGGACGAATTTTAGAGATCTTTCCACCGCTTATTATTATGTCGCCAAAGAATGGAATTATCTCGTTTTCTACAATTGTACAAATCCAAGCATTTTCGATTGTTAGATTTTTTGTTTTCATTTTTTATCCAATAAGATTCTATTCTGTTAATCCAACTTGTTTGTTAAAATCATCAATTAGTTTATCCCACACAGGAACAATGGCAAATTTTTCCTCCCAATAATTTTCATCATACCATTGAGCGTTTAGTTCTTCAACTGATTTACCCTGCTGTTCTACCCATGTAAAATATTTTAGATTGTGAATCCGTTTCTTATCGTAATAGTTCAATTCACTGAAATAGTCAATCGTTTGTTTCTTGATCACTGAAGTCCAATCAACTTCACTTTGATGCTCGGAATATTTTCCCCATTCTTGATTCATTTCTTCCAAACGTGAGTTGTACATTTCTTTTGAATCGGTGAAGATCGTAAAAATGACATCGTTCTCGTTCATCTCGTAATACTTTGCAAGCTTAATTGAACTAAGCATATTGCTGACCGAAGAAATTCCAAGCCAGGAAAGTTTTTCAATAACATCATCCTTCACACCATTAGCTATCAACCATCTTTTCCCTTCCGGTTCATTGAACAATCTTAAAATTCTTAACGGATCTTCATCATCAATTGCGCATACAGCGTCTGTGTTTTTAACATTGTGAATCCATGGTATATGTTTATCGCCAATCCCTTCAATCCTATGCGCACCGTAGCCATTCATCAAAAGTGTTGGGCACTGCAATGCTTCAGCGGCTAATACTTTTAGTAATGGAAATTTTTCACGCAGATAATCGCCTGCACCAATCGTCCCTGCAGATCCAGTTGCACTTACATATCCGCTTACTCTTTGATTTTCTTTTTTAATTTGATTAAAAAGTTTTTCGATTGTTGAACCGGTAACAGTGTAATGCCAGATTGTATTTCCAAATTGATCGAACTGGTTGAAGATTACATATTCATCACTCTTACTTTCTAACTCATGACATTTATCATAAATTTCTTTTACATTACTTTCGCAGCCTGGGGTTGCATAAATTTCGGCGCCCATATTTTTAAGCCAGCTAAATCTTTCTTTACTCATCTCTTCGGGAAGAATTGCAACACCGTGAACTGATAACAAACGCGAATTAAAAACTCCGCCACGGCAGTAATTTCCCGTTGAGGGCCAAACAGCTTTATGATATTCAGGATTAAATCTTCCTGTTATCAAATAAGGAACAAGACAACCGTACGAAGCACCGACTTTGTGTGCGCCGGTGGGGAAGAATTTACCGACCAGACCAATGATACGTGCTTTAATTCCTGTGATCGCTTGCGGTATTTCTAAAAAATTTATTCCGCCGATTTTTCCTGTTGTAGAATCGTTCTGCCAATTGATACGAAATAAATTTAACGGATCTGTATCCTGCATTCCGACTTTAGGAAGCTTATCTTGAATTTTTTGAGGAATGGTTTCCGGATTTTTCATTTCGCTGAATTTCGGAAGAATTATTTTTTGTTTCTTACATCGTTCAATCGTCTTTTTTAGAAATTCTTTATTTTCAATTTGCCATGACCAATTGTTCATCCTTTCTCCTGATGTTTTGGTGTATTGTATAATGTAAGCAAAACTTTTTCCGGTGTAAGCGGCGCTGAGAAATTCATTTCAAGATTTGGTTTGAATGCTCTCATTGCATTCATCAATGCAAAATAAACGCCAATACCATACATTAATGGCGGTTCACCGATTGCCTTGGAATTATTCGGTCCGAATGGATTAGATACATTTTCCAGAAAATGAATTTTCATTTCTTTCGGAACAGCATGTATATCAGGTATTTTATATGTTGATAGCGCATCCGTCAATAGTTTTCCTTCACTGTTCCATTTCAATTCTTCCATAGTCATCCAACCGATTCCTTGTACGATTCCTCCTTCGGCCTGACCCAAATCTATTGTCTTGTTAATCGTATCACCGAAATCATGAACCACTTTAACCGAATCAACTTCATAAATACCTCTTAAACAATCCAACGTTACTTCAACAATTGCAACACCGTATGAATGATAAGCGAACGGTTCACCTTTATTTATTTTAGTGTCGAAATAAATATTTGGCGTTGAATGATGTGCTTGAGCAGTTAAACTAATTCGTTTTCTGTATGCTATGCTTACAAGTTTTATAAAATTCAGTTCGGTTTTATTGTTCTTATAAAAAATAATTTCATCTTTAAGAAGTATACGGGAAGATCTTTTCACTTTTAGTTCATCGGTGGCGACTTTCTTTAGACGACTTATTAAAATCTTGCAAGCATCTATAACTGCAAAACCATTTAGATCTGTACCTTTGCTTGCTGCGGTAGCAGAACTGTTTGAAACACGTGAAGTGTTTGTTGAATCAATGTGAATTCTATCAATGTTGATCGAGAGTTCATTTGCGGCAATCATTCTTAGTTTTTCATTAACTCCTTGTCCCATTTCGATAGCGGCAGTATTAATGCCTACGCTTCCATCCGTGTAGATGTGAAGCAGTGCAGAAGCCTGATTCAAAAATGTTGTAGTGAAAGAAATTCCGAAAGTGACAGGTATAATTGCCGCACCTTTTTTCATCAATTTATTTTTTGAATTGAATTCAATAATTCTTTCAAAAACTTCTTTTGGTTTATATTTATCTTCTACTCCAGCAAAACATTTTCCAATATTGCAATTCAATGTTTTCTGTCCGTACGGAAATTCATTTCCTTCTATTAATAGATTTTTCTTCTGAATCTCTGAAGGATCTATTCCAAGTTCATTCGCTGCTTTGTATATAGCAGATTCAATCACAAACATTCCCTGTGGTCCGCCGAATCCTCTGAATGCAGTAAACGGAGTAAGATTGGTTTTACAGCTTAATGCAGTAGCTTTTACATTTGGAATGAAATAGGAATTTGTACAGTGAAAAAGTGTACGGTCTAAAATTGCAGGTGAAAGATCTGCTGCTGCGCCTGCGTTCTGATAAAAAGTTACTTCGTAAGCAAGAATTTTTCCTTTTTTATCCAGCCCGATTTTAAAATCAGAAGAGTAAGGATGTCGTTTTCCTGTAATTCTAATATCTTCTTGCCGAGGTAAAATTATTTTAACCGGTTTATTTAATTTCAAAGCGGCTAAAGCTGCCATAACAGCCCACGCAGTTGCTTGATCTTCTTTACCGCCAAATCCTCCGCCTAGTCTTGTAACATCTACTTCAATTTTGTGCATAGGTAATCCAAGGACACGTGAAGCCGTACGCTGAACTGATGTTGGTCCCTGTGTTGATGAAATTATTTTTATTCCTCCGCCTTCCATGGGAAATGCGAGTGAACCTTGTGTTTCAAGATAAAGATGCTCTTGCCCCCCACTCTCAACAACTCCTTCGAAAATGTAATCACATTTTTTCCAAGCCTTATTAATATTGCCAAGTTCAAAAATTCTTGGTGGAATTATCAGTTCACCTTTTGCTGCAGCTTCGCGAGGATCAAACACTGCAGGAAGTTTTTCGAATTCACATTTAATCTTTTTTGCAGCATCATGTGCTTGAAGAAAAGTTTCTGCAATTACCAAAGCTATTGGATGACCAATAAAGTGAGCCGTGTCCTCCGCAAATAGATCCTCATCTTGAACAATGCCTCCAATCTGATTTTCACCCGGGATATCTTTTGCAGAAATAATTCCTTTTACACCTTGTACATGTAATGCTTCTTCGAAACCAAGGCTTAATATTTTCCCATGTGCTATAGGAGAATAAAAAACATAGCCGTACAAAGTCCCTTGCGGAGACACAATATCATCAACAAAAAGAGATTCACCCCGGACGTGTTTTATTGAGTCTACGTTTCTCAAAGCAATTTCTCCGAATCCACGAGTTGCGGAAATAATTTAATAAAATGTGCGCAAAATAATTGATGCAGCAATAATCTTTTATACTCAGCAGAACCACGTGCATCACTGATTGGCAAAATTTCGCTTGCAGAAATTGCTGCAGCCTTTTTTATTGTTTCAGTATCAATCGATTTGTTTCTTAAATAGTTACAAGTATTGTTAAGATATAACGGAATTGGGGCTACTCCTCCTACTGAAATATGAATCGTTGTTATTTTTCCGAGTTTTAATTCTATATAGATTGATGAATTTACGCTTGCAATATCAAGATAAGTTCGTTTAGAAATTTTTTCGAAATTAAAGAATGAATTCTTTGAAGGAATCTGAAAAGATAATTTTTCAACAATTTCATTTTTTTTCTTTTCTAATGATTTATAACCTTTGTAAAAATTTTTAAGAAGAATTGATCTTTTCTTCTTTCCATCATTCAAGTGAACAGTTGAGTTGAGTGCAAGAAAAATATTGACCATATCACCTATTGGAGATGCATTAACAATATTTCCGCCGATTGTTGCTCGATTACGAATCGAGAGAGAGCCGAAGAGACTTAAATAGCTGTTCCATTGAGGAAAATATTTTTGAAATAGTTTTGATGATTTTAACTCTTCGATAGTTGTTGCCGAACCAATATTAATTTGTTTCCCTGTTTGAGAAATTCCGGTAAGCTTTTTATACTGTGATATTAAACTACCTTTACTGCGGACTAAACTTTCCCACCTCTGAACATAAAGATCTGTTCCGCCTGAAATAACAATATTTGAATTTTTATCAATTGATTTATTATCTACAGAAATTTTCTCAAGGCGTTTTTTTATATCCTGGAAATAATTAGGAATAAATTTTAATGCAATCAAGTTTTCAATATGATTTCTGTCATCTGATCTTCCATTTTCAAATATAGAAATTGAATCGGAGGCCGCACGCTTAATCCCAGCGTAACCGGTACATCGGCAAATATTTCCACCAAGTGATTCTATTGCATCATCGGGATTAAGATTAGAGTTGTTCAAAAAATATCCGGTCATAGAAACAACAAAGCCCGGAGTACAAAACCCGCATTGTGTTCCGCCGTCATCAACCATCGCCGCTTGAACTGGTGAAAGATCTTTCTGATTAATTCCTTCAACAGTTACAACATGTTTACCATTGGCATCCCCTAACGGCATCAAGCATGAATTAACAGATTTGTGTTTGACAGTTCCTTTAACTAATTCACCAAGAAGAATTGTACACGCGCCGCAATCACCTTCCCGGCATCCTTCTTTCGTTCCCGTTAACATTTTTTCTTTTCTTATAAAATCGAGAAGAACTGTTGTGGGGGGAAGATCAGTAGTAATATTAAGATCATTAAGAATAAATTTGATCATTTTAACCTCAGTGGAATAATATCCACTTATGGTACAGCAATAACAGAAATAAATATCTTACTCATCAAAAAATTAACATTTTGGAATGCCGAAATCAAAAACTTAATTTCATATGCAAATAATCCAATTTGAGATAAATCATCGAAACCTGGAAGAAAAATTTAACAGCTCTGTGCATAAGTCAATTTTTTTACCGTGCAGGAACACGAAGCTTGATTCCTTTTCTTCCTCTTTTTATTCATGATATTGGCAAGACCACACCCGAATATACTGCAATATGGAGCGGGTGGATATTTGCAGCTCCATTTATTGTTTCATTTTTCACAACTCCTTTTTGGGGAAGCTTCGGCGATAAATACGGCAGAAAATTAATGACAATTCTTGCTGTGTTTGGTTTTGCTGCCGCTCAGTTTTTGATGGGATTCTCTACAAACTTGACTCAACTTATTTTATTTGCTTCGCTTCAAGAAGTTATGGGCGGATTTTATCCCGCAGCTGTTTCGTTAACAGCGTCCAACACTCCAAAAGAAAAAACAGCGCAAGCTCTCGGTATACTGCAATTTGCAAACGGCTCAGGAAATGTTGTGGGACCAATTTTAGGAGGCGTACTTGCAGATCTGGTTGGTCTTAGAGAAGTATTCTTTTTAATTGCAATAACAGTCGGGCTATCCGGATTTTTGATTGTTTTCTTTATAGATGAAAAAAAATTCACACGTGAAGACCATAATTATTACTTCCTCACAAAAAATTGGCGGTATGTCTTAGAGAATAAAAAATTAATTATATGTATGTTGTTTCTACTGATATATTCTTTAGCCGTCACGGTTGTTCGTCCTACATTCTCGCTGTTCATCAAATCAATGAATTTTACATTGAACAATTCTTCCACAGTAACGGGGATTTTGCTAGGTATTTTCGGCGGCACCTCTGCATTGGCTTCTGCTTTAGTTGGCAAATTAGCAGTTAAAAGAAAAATTTATTCGATACTTTTATTTGCCTCAATAGTTGTAACTTCAACATACTTCTTGCTTTCATTTGTGAGCTCTGCTTCTTTTTTAATAATAGTATTGGCTGTTGGTGGATTTGGATTAGGATTAATTCAACCATTGGTATTTACTTTAGTAAGTCATAATACAGATAATAACCGAAAAGCAGGTGTGTTTGGCGTAGGATCAAGTTTTCAGGTAATTGGAAATCTTTTCGGTTCTGTATCAGCCGGATATATTGTTTCTGAATTTGGATTGCGTTTTCCATTTGTTGCAGCCGGGGTACTGTTTTTATTGGTAATTTTTATTGCTTTATTTGGATTAAAGAAAAACTTGTAAAAATATTTTTTACATCCGCTGGCATAGAAAAGGATTCAATATATTTAGATGATCAATTAATGATATGAACTTAAACTCTCCTTTCGTTATATTTTAATACATAAACTGTTGGCACTTATATGAGTAAGCTGACACAAGATTCAAGATTGAAATTCCTTTCCAAACAATTTTCTTTTCAACAGGCTTCCTCATTATATAAAATAAATGCAAAGAGGAGCGGAATATGAGAACCAGATTTTTAATTATCGCTTTAATATTTTTCACTTTAGATGTTCATTTATTATTATCACAACCTGTTGAGATTGATTATTCCAAACCGGAAGAAGTAGCACAAAAATTTCTTCAACTTTATTTCAAAGGAGATTGGTTCGGCGCTTGTAAACTTTGTGCATGCGAAGGATGTGAAGATCAGATATCGTTCATGATAAAGAAAATGGATGAAGAAAGTACAATAACAGATGATACCAAATGCACATTTACACTTGATAAGTTTGAATTAGATAAAGATGGTACAACAGGCAAATATTATTTTACTAAGAATTGTCCGGATCTTAAACCCAGGAAAAATCATATTGATATGAAAAAGGTTGGGGATAAATGGCTGGTTGAATATATTTACAGACGCGATAAGTTTTTGTGAAATCAGACAGACGAGTAATTTTGAACATAAACAATTTTAATCTGAGTTTATATGAGAAGAAATGAAATAAAAAATAGATTTACATTCGAGCACAAGAATGAACCTCTTTTACCAAGAGATCTTTTTGTTAAGAGAATGTTTAATCATCTTCTACTAGGTGCCACTACAATTTTGTTCTCACTTATGATCGGTATAATAGGTTATCATTACTTTGAAGGTATTGGCTGGATTGATTCTCTACTCAATGCCTCTATGATTCTAGGCGGTATGGGACCGGTTACTGAATTACATACAGATTCAGGTAAAATTTTTGCTTCAATGTATGCTCTGTTTTCCGGGATTATTTTTTTAGTTACTGTTGGAATAATAATAGCCCCTGCAGTACATCGTTTCCTTCACCGTCTTCATATAGATGAAAAAGACGGTAACTAAATATTACTAAGACAATTAATACTTCCCTAAGAGAAGAAATATTTTTTTCTTATCTTTTAATGTTGGTAATTCATTGATATTATTATGATTGTTTATTGAAGAAAAACAAAGAAAGAAATTGACAAACATGAAAAAAAGAAAATTAATATTATTTATATCAATAATAATTCTTTCCATATTTATTATTAGTTGTAATGGCAACGGACCAAAGGAAATATCTGTTAATATTTACTTGGTCGCTTATCAAGGATCTAATTTAAACGGGAAGAAAATCGGGTGTAATGACATTTTGGTTCCAATTACTAAAAATGTTTTAGTAGAGAATAACGAGGTAGAATCTGCACTTAATGAGCTGTTAATAACTAAAGATTCGGAAGAATTAAAAAATTTCGTTAAAGGTCCTTCATTACTAGTATATCAAGTAACTATAGCAGATGGAATAGCAGATGTTTATTTAAAAGGGGATTTCCATATGTCCGCTGTTTGCGATATACCACGCATTAAAGAACAACTTTATGAAACTACAAAACAGTTCTCAGACATAAAAGAAGTAAAAATTTATATTAACGATAAAACTTTAGAATCATATCTCACTGTTGCACAAGAAGGATTTAAATAAGAATGTCTTGGATCTGGATCTTTATTGCATCGCTGTTTGAAATCTCCTGGGCTGTCGGTCTAAAATACTCGCAAGGTTTTACTCAATTAAAAGCTACAATTTTTACAGTTATTACTATGATACTAAGCTACGTTTTTCTTTCACTTGGTGTAAAAAATCTTCCTATAGGAACTGCTTATGCTGTCTGGACCGGTATAGGTGCAATCGGAACAGCCATTTACGGAATTATTTATTTTAACGAACCGAAAGATTTAATTCGTGTTTTTTTTATTTTCTTAATCGTTGTTGGAATTATCGGTCTGCGACTTACATACAAAACCAATTGAAATGAAAAAACTTTCCCACGAAGAAATTTCTAAGAACAGAAGCACTTTATCTACATTACACACTGTAACTAAACTTCCAATTTATGTTGTGCTTAACAGCATCCGCAGCAGCTATAATGTAGGATCAATATTCCGCACATCAGACGGTGCTATGATCGAAAAACTTTTTCTCTGCGGATATACACCTCATCCTCCCAAGAAAGAAGTCCTGAAGACAGCACTTGGTTCACAAGATAGTGTTAGTTGGGAATATATCCATGATCCAAAAGACGTTATTCAAAAATTGAAAGCAAATGGAATTAAGATCTGTGCGCTCGAACTTACAGAATCTAGTATCCCAACTTTTAAGATTAAGAAAGAAGATTTCCCTTTGGCATTAATAATCGGAAATGAAATCACAGGAGTTTCACAAGAGTTATTGGATATGTGTGATATGTCAATTGAAATTCCGCAATACGGAATTAAACAATCATTAAATGTTGCAGTAGCTTACGGGATTGCTGTTTTTGATTTAAGAAGGATTTTGGATTCGTAGAGCAGAATCGTATTCTGCACCCTCCTATACAAAAAGCACAGATTAAGAATCTGTGCTACATTGTCCCGGAATAGAATTTATCGATGAGGATCAATTCAGTTTAAATACGGTCTCTTAATTTTTTCTTAGTAGAATCCGGATTTGTTTTTAATCGTTCTAAATTTTTCTGATTAATTAGACGCTCTTTAGACAAGGTATCATTCTTTGCTGTAGAGTCTTTAACTGCAGTTTGTTTTTGCGGTTCTATTTGATTCGAAAGTGGTTGTGCAACATTATTATTTTTTTCTTTTTCTATCTTTTGTTGTTCTAATTCTTTTTGCTTTGCTTCATTTTCAGTCTTTATACGTAATCTTTCAATCTGATATTCACTGAATTTTGGAAGTACAGAATTTGCATACGGTGTTCCCACATAACCTTTTACAAGAATTCCATAAACTGCCGCTGCTGAATCATACATTTTGAGATCTCTTTCATATATCATCCCGGCGTAAGTTAAAGATTTTTTTGCAAATTCTGATTTTGGATAATTATTGTAAATCTCACGAAATGATTTTATCGCATCTTCGTAATTCTTATCATAATATTTTTTCTCGGCTTCTAAATAAAAAACTTCTGCAGGATCTTCATCTTTTTTTACTTCCGCTTTTTTTTCTTCTTTTTTTATCAATCCCAGCTTTTCACCTGCCGCAGTTCTTAGAGGATCTTTTTCGTAATTGTCATAAATGATTTTGAATAGACTGTCGGCTTTTACAGTATCCTTCATTGTCTCATAATAAATTCCGAGTGCATAAAATGTTTGAACTTTTACGGGCTTATTCTGATACTCAGTTAGGATTTTATTATAATAAAAATAGGCTGAGTCCGGTACATCTAACTCGGAAAAAAACAAGCTACCAAGTCCGTACAAACTTTTTGAATAAATTGTCCTAACTGAATCAGCTGAAATTCGAAGGCGTTCCGGTTTTTTTATTTTTCCTTGCAATATTAATTGATAAGGGGTAAGATTTTTATCTTTTGAATTAACATTTTGGTTTTGCTGCAATGCTTGCTGTCGGCGGAGTTCAATTCCCGGATCAGTTTGATTTTGATTATTAGTAGCGCTGTTTTGACTTTCTATAATACGGCGGTTCTCTTCTAAATATTGTCTGTAAGCAATATCATACTCAATAGAATCTTGCATATAACGAGTCGGATTTAGAATATAATTTAACTGCTGAGATAAATCAGTCAACTCTTTCTTATTAGCGAAATATTTATCAAGATCCCTGGCATGTCTGTTCGATTCAATTTTAATATCCGCCGGTGCCAATGACATTGCGACTTTATTATAATACTTATAGGAGCTGTCATAATCGCGAAATTTTATTTTATATATTTCTCCTAATTTCGCTTGTGCAATTCCAGACGTTGGATTCATTCTAAAAGTTGAATCAACTTCCCGAAAAATATTTACAGCTAACTTGGTTTCATTTTTTTCATAATAGATCTGGCCAAGTTCAATCATTACTTGATCAACATAATTTTTGAATTTTCCGGCGTATCTTATATTATTTAGTTCAGATTCACTTTCTTCAACTCTGTTTAAATCTTTTAGCAGTCTCGCATGTTCAATTCGGCTTTGAAATTCAATGTCAAAAGTTGGAGAATATTTTAATACATCTACAAAAGCTTTAAGAGCATTTTCTTTATCTTTTAAAAACAGATAGATCTTTCCAAGCTGATATGAAACAAGCGCATTTGTTTCATCATCTTTGGAAACAGTAAGATAGTAAGTGCATTCATTGATAGCTTTTTGGTATTCTTCACGGAATTCAAAAAATGCAATTCTGGTTATCGCAGCGTCATTAAACAGTTTTTCATCACCTTCTTTCAGAGCTTCCTCTTTTACTTCCTCAATTAGAGTTAAACCCTCATCAAAATTATGAAGTTGTAAATGAGTTTTTGCTAACCAAAGTTTATTTTCAAGTCGATATTTTGTGTCACCGAGTCCAGCAAGTTCAATAAATTTTCTTTGAGCTCTTGCATATTCTGATTGATAATAAAATGCTTTTCCAGTCATGAATAACGCATCAGGGAAATATGATGAGCCTGTTTCATACTGAAGAATCTTCGAACACTTTTCAATAACCCTTGTGAGATCCTGACTAAGCGAACCGCTTAATTGAGTACCTCCGATTTGTGCTCCTGGTTGAACATTTTGTTGTACAGTTTGCGGGACGTTAAATTGTGTCGTTTGTTGGATACCAAATTGCGAACTTGGTTGAGACACAATTGGAGAAGTAGTTTGAGTACCCTGAGTTAGAGTTTCTCGGAAAGCAAAAATATCTTTTTTCTGTTTGAGAATTTCTTCTTCGACTCTATCGAAAAGTGTTTTTGCATTGTAGTAAGTATTGAAGTAGGTGTTAAAGTCTGTCCACACACCGCAACTTGAAAGTGCAACGACGAGAAATAACAAAGATGTCTGCACAAATAGTTTTTTTGTTTTTTTGTAAGACATAGTCTTTTACTATTTAGTTATTGATAAAACTGTAAAAACTATTATGCGGTTTCTCCTTGTTTATGAATTCATATATGTAAATTTACAAAAAATTAAAGAGCAGATGAACCGGATTCATCCGTTCGTATTCTAATTACATCCGATATATCGGAAATAAAAATTTTACCATCGCCAACTTGGCCGGTTTTTGCAGTTCGCAAAATTGCTTCAACAGTTTTTTCAGCCGAATCATCATCAACAATAACTTCAATTTTTATTTTCGGTACGAATTCAATTTGATATTCGCTTCCACGGTAAGTTTCTTTATGCCCTTTTTGTCTCCCATATCCGCGAACTTCAGTAATCGTCATCCCGCGAACACCTTCTTCAAGCAGAGCTTCCTTTACTTCATCCAATTTAAAAGGACGAATGATTGCTTCGATTTTTTTCATAGCAACCTCATATTAAGCGTTTTTACCGTGGCAATTTTTAAATTTTTTACCGCTTCCGCAAGGACACGGTTCATTACGACCAACTTTTGCTTCCACTTTTACCGGCTGTTGTCTTCCCCTTCTATCTCCATCCCCTTCCGGTGACGTAGCCCGCAATCCTAAATTATCTGCAGAATCTTTTATAGTCTGCATTCTTTGCGCCGGGGCAGTTTTTCTTCCTTGTACTTCTTGAGGAGCTTGCGGCCAGAACTTAAAACAGAAAGCAACTACTTCATTTCTAATTTGTTCCAGTAAACTTAAAAACAATGTATAAGATTCGGATTTGTATTCAAGAAGAGGATCTTTCTGCCCGTAAGCTCTTAACCCAATTCCTTCTTTTAAATCATCCATTTCTCTTAGATGCTCTTTCCATTTTTCATCAATAACACTTAACACCGCATATTGTTCCAGACGCGACATTAATTGGATGCTGAGCATCTCTTCTTTTCTTTTGTAAAATTCTTTTGCGCCATCAAGAATTTTTTCTTTCACACCATCTTTACCAAGTTTTTCAAATGTATCGGCTTCAATCTTAAAATCAACTAAGAAATTTTGCAGCACTTCATTATGAATACTTTCTATATCGCCTTCATCATAATATTTATCAACAATCTCCTGAACTACTTCATCAAGATATTCGAACACTTCACTTTTAAGACGTTCACCTTCAAGAGCTTGTTTTCTTCTCGAATAAATTACTTCACGCTGCTGATTCATTACGTTATCGAATTCGAGTAAGCGTTTTCTTATTGCGAAGTTATTTTCTTCAACTTTTTTCTGCGCACGTTCAACTGATCGAGTTATAAGCGGATGTTGAATTGCCTCACCATCTTCCATACCCATTCTTCCCATAACATTCGTAATCCTATCGCTGCCGAATAAACGCATCAAATCATCTTCCAACGAAATGAAAAACTTTGTTGTTCCGGGATCGCCTTGACGTCCTGAACGGCCTCGTAACTGACGATCAATTCTGCGCGCTTCATGTCGTTCTGTACCAAGAATATAAAGACCGCCGGTATCTACAACACCAGCGCCTAATTTAATATCAGTACCACGACCCGCCATGTTTGTTGCAATTGTAACTGCACCGGGTTGTCCCGCGAATGCTATAATCTCTGCTTCACGCTGATGCTGTTTAGCATTAAGAACATTGTGCGGAATACCTTGTCTCTTCAAAATTTTGCTGATCGTTTCAGAAACATCAACGCTTGTTGTTCCAACAAGAACCGGACGTTTTTGTTCGCGCAGCTCGCTTATCTTTTCTAAAATAGCGCTATACTTTTCACGTTTAGTTTTATAGATCGCATCGTCTTCATCATCTCTAACATTTGGTCTGTTGGTTGGAATAACTAAAACTTCCAATTTATAAATTTCAAAGAACTCTCCTTCTTCAGTTTCCGCTGTTCCGGTCATACCTGCAAGTTTTCTGTAGAGGCGGAAATAATTTTGAAGAGTAATTGTTGCCAGAGTTTGTGTATCACGTTCAACCTTTACGCTTTCTTTTGCTTCAATAGCTTGATGTAGTCCGTCGGAATATCTTCTTCCCGGAAGAACACGTCCTGTAAACTCATCAACAATCGCAATTTTTCCTTCTTCAGTAATTACATATTCAACATCTTTCTCAAATAAAGTATAAGCTTTCAATAGCTGATTTAATGTGTGAATCCGATCCGATCTTTCTGAATATATATGATAAAGCTCATCTTTCTTTTTTAATTTATCTTCATCCGAAACCGAAGGATCATTTTCTAATTTACTTATCTCAGTGCCGAGATCAGGTAGAACAAAAAAATCTTTTCCTTCGGAAGAACCCATGGCAAGTTCATCCCTTCCTTTTTCGGTAAGGTCCATTTGATTGTTTCGTTCTTCAATTGCAAAGTAAAGTTCTTCATCAATCTCCGGCATTCGTTTAGCGCTTTCGCGAAGAAAATCGAGTTCGGTCTGCTGTAATAATTTTTTGTATTCCGGTTCGGAAAAAAGTTTCATTAAAGCTTTATTCTTAGGAAATCCTCTATGCGCTCTTAACAAAAGCATCCCGGCTCTTTCGCGGTCTTTAGAATTATCTGATTGTAAAAGTTGTTCAGCTTCTTTTACAATTGATGCAACAAGATTAGATTGTTTTCTGAAAAGTCTTTCAACACTCGGTTTCATCTCATCAAATTTATGTTCTGTTGAGCCGACGGGACCGGAAATAATAAGTGGTGTTCTTGCTTCATCTATTAAAACAGAATCAACTTCATCCACAATTGCAAAGTTGTGTCCCCGTTGAACACAATATTCTTTTGAACTTGCCATGTTATCACGCAGATAATCAAAACCAAATTCATTATTGGTTCCGTAAGTAATATCGCATGCATACATTTTAATTCGCTGATCGGAATCCATCGTATTAATTATACAACCAATGGTCAACCCGTGAAATTTGTAAATCTCACCCATCCACTCACTATCACGTTTAGCAAGATAATCGTTAACGGTTACAAGATGAACGCCGCGACCTGTGAGTGCATTTAGATAAACCGGCAGAGTTGCAACAAGTGTTTTACCTTCACCCGTTGCCATTTCAGCAATTTTACCTTGATGTAAAACAATTCCGCCAAGAAGTTGAACGTCATAAGGAATCATATCCCAGGTAATTTTATTAGCTGCTGCTTCCCATGATCTTCCGCATAGTCTACGGCAAGTGTCTTTAACAACTGCAAATGCTTCCGGTAAAATTTCATTGAGAATTTCTTCGTACTTGTCGGTAAGTTCATTCTCCAATCTTTCAACTTCATCATAGATAGCGTGTTTCTCTTCAACGGATTGTACATCTAGAAGCTTAATTTTTAATTCATCAAGCGGTTTTTTTGTTTCGCGGGTATATTCTTCAATTCTATTTTTGAATTCAGTAGTTTTAACGCGGAGTTCATCATCCGTCAAATCTTTTAATTTTTCGTACTCAACTTTAATTTGTTCAACAACAGGCCATAGATCTTTTGTAGCACGTACATTTTTATCGCCAAAAAACTTTTTCAGCAGCGATTCGAACATCAAATTCTCCTATTTTTTCGGCAAGCAAGTTAAATAAAGAGGTTCTTAATTGCAATGAAACTGCGTATATACAAGTGATAACAGACGCTTCAAACATTATTAAACAAAGGTGTAAATGAGTTTCCGTTTTTTTTCTTATTGTTGCATCAATAGTTAATTAGTGCGATTGATCTATACAAGAATTATTTTAACAACTAATAGTTTTGGTGAGTTTTAATTTTGCATAGAAAGAAATTTCAATTCTCTGCCGGATTTGTAAATAAACTGGTTGAATTAACCGAGGGTAAAATATCTTCCAGAATATTTGAACAAGTTCTAGTTTTTCTCGAAACCGAAACGAAAAAATATTATTTCACTCAGTCATCTGAGGCAAATCTTCTAAGAATATTCTCTTCAATTTATGATAAGACTTTTTTCTTCGATGAGATTATTGGATATCCACATCATGGCGAAATTCTTGTTGCCATTTCATCTTGCAGTGATTTCTTAACCGATATAATCGTTCGTTACCCTCAATTTCTTTATCAAGTATTCGATCAAGAGTACCTTTCAAAAAAATTTGATCTTGTTTATTTAATGAAAGAAGTTGAGGATGGAGCCGGGCATTTTAAATCTTTCAATTCAAAACTAAATTTTCTTAGACAGATCAAACAGAGATTCATTCTTAAAATTGGACTTGCAGATATACTCGGCATAGATGAGTTGATTTCTACAACAGAACAACTTTCTTTTTTAGCAAAATCTCTAAACTCAAAACTATTCGAAATATGCTATCAAGAAGTATTGAACAAATACGGGATTACAGATCTTCATCATAAATATTGTTTATGCTCTTTAGGAAAGCTGGGCGGTAATGAACTCAATTACAGTTCCGATGTTGATCTAGTTCTTTTTTATGACTTCAATGAAAATATTGGCGGAAGTTCGAAAGATTATCATGAATTATTATCTGAGGCGGCGCAATTATTTATAAAATCTTCCACAGAGATCTCTGATCGTGGTTACATTTATCGAGTTGATTTTCGTTTGCGTCCCGATGGGAAATTTTCAGAACTGTGTAAATCGTTAGTTGATTACACAAAATATTATGAAACTCGGGGTGAGGATTGGGAACGGCAAATGCTGATCAAGCTGGATTACATCTGCGGTGATGAAAATCTTTACAATCAATTTTTCAATTTCGTTCAGCCATATATTTTCCCTTCGACTTATTCATCTTCTATCAAAGAAAAAATTAGACAGATGAAATCAAATATTGAACTTCATAACAAAGAAAAAGAGAATGTAAAGACTTTTATCGGTGGAATTAGAGATATTGAATTTTCAGTCCAAGCACTTCAATTAATTAACGGGGGTAAAAGCAAATCTGTAAGAAGTGGAAATACTTTGAAAGTGATCTCACTTCTTACCGAACAGAAATTCTTAACAAAAAGAGAGAGTACAATATTTTCTAAAGCATATATTTTCTTTAGACGCTTAGAACATTTTCTTCAATTGATGAATGATACCCAGACACATATCATCTCTCAAGAGAATGAGCTGCTTCATAAATTGATAAATTACCTTGGGCTGAAATCAAAAGAAGAGTTTAATAGTATTCTAAAGTCACACCGAACGAATGTTAGAAATGTTTATAATCAAATTCTTAAGACTGAATCTTCCAACAAAAAAGATTTTAGTCCTCAAATAAAATTTAAGGAAACAAAAAAAGCTGAAAAGAATCTAAATTTTCTTCGAACGGGCGAAGGACTAATTGGAAGAAAAGAATTTGATTCCAGAACAACAGAATTATTTTCGTCTATACAGCCGACATTAATAGGCTTTCTAAAAAAAATAGATGAACCCGATGTTGTTTTGAATAATTTTGTAAAGATCATTCAGTCATCTAAAATAGCATCAATTTGGTATAGTGAATTTTTCAACAAGAAATTCTTCGCACATTTTCTCAAAGTTTGTCATTATTCACAGAAAGCAGTTGATCTCATATCAACTAACATGTTTCTTGAAGAATTTTTTCTCTCCAGAAAAGTATTTGTAAAAATATCGGATGAGCCGCTTAATCAGTTTAACCCGGATGAAATTGTTCTTATACTTTCCACACAATATGCTCTTGGTTTGATTAACTCACTTCAGGTTTCTGAAATTTTATCTTCTTACATAGCACAAAAGATTGAATCGCATGTAAACAAATCATCAATTCAATACAATTATTTTATTGGTGGATTAGGAAGTTTTGGTTCTGCAAATATGAACTTTGCTTCGGATGTTGACCTAATAATTGTTACCGATAATGTTGCAGATCATCCTAATATTCAAAAAGATTTTCAAAAATTAATTAATGCTCTTTCCGAAATAATAAAACCATTCGCAGTTGATTTTAAACTGCGTCCTGAAGGGAAAAGTTCTCCATTAGTTTGGGGAATAGAGAATTACAACGATTATTTAGATAAGCGTGCAAGGGTTTGGGAATTTCAGTCTCTTCTAAAACTCAAGTATATCTGCGGTGATTTTAATTTATTTAATCGCTTACGAAAGCATATCTTGGAAAAAGTTAGACTACTGGATAAAGCTGAAATAAGAAAAGAAATTGTAAAAATGTATTCCACAATTTTGCGTCAAACAATTCATTCATCTGATGGATCGTTTAACATAAAGAAAGATCGCGGCGGATTACTTACTATTGATTTTATATTGCAATCTATTTGCTTGAACTATCCGGAGTTGTTTGAAAAGTGCATCGGAAATAATTTTACTAGAATATTTCAAGTTGTTAAAAAACATTTCTCCGCATCAGAGATTGCCATACTAAAAAGTAATTTTATTTTCCTTAAACATGTTGAACTAGCTTTGCAAAATATTTACAATGTTAGTAAAGTTAATTTGCCCTCGAATCTAGATAAGAAAAATATTATTACATCATTCATGAAACTAAAAAGTGTTAATGAGTTAGATAAAAAAATTAAAGAAATTATTAAATCAAACAATTCACTATTTGAAAAATATGTTTCCAATTAAAAAAGAATTCTTCCTAAAACATTATTCATTGATGACGGGATTACTTGTAGTTACAGTTTATCTTTTTACAATTGATTAGAATTAATAAAAATATTGCACTCAAAGAAAGTGAATTAACATTCAAGTTTATCCGTTCTTCCGGACCGGGTGGACAAAACGTAAATAAGGTTGCAACCGCAGTTCAATTACGATTTGATATTACTTCTTCGAAATCACTGACTGAAGATGTAAAAACAAGATTAAAATCTATTGCCGGAAGAAAAGTAACTAAGGATGGTGTGTTGATTATTGAAGCCAACCGGTTTAGAACTCAGGAGAAAAACCGTAAGGATGCAATTGCAAGATTAATCGTGTTGATTGACAAATCTTCTGTAAGAAGGAAACGTAGAATTAAAACAAATCCCTCGCATGCTTCGAACCAAAAAAGAATTGAAGTAAAGAAAAGATTAAGTGAAAAGAAAAAAATGAGAAAATATTCTGATCAATCGTGATGTTTCTCGGCTGTTAAGACCAATATTAATTAGGAACGTTCGGAAGAATGAGAGGAAGCTGCGGAAGAAAGAGCGCGTAAAGAATCCACATAGTAATGCAGATCGTTATTGGAATAGTAAGATTGTCGTCCGTCCATTCGCCGGAAATATTTTCTGCAATTGCCCCGACTGCAATAGCGGCAAACCCGATCAAATATTCTTCAAATCTTCCTTCAATCTTCGGTGAAAGAAGAACAACTATACAAGAAAAGAAAAAGAATGCAAGAGTTCCTTCTAAACTCTTTAACAAAAATTTTGTCTTGCCGAATTTTCTTCCGATAAGTGCCGCAGTACCGTCACCAATTATCAAGACCGCAAATGCAGTAACAACAAAAATTTTAGGAAAGATAACAATAACAATTACAGCAGAAAGCAGAACGTATGTGGCTCCATTTAAATTTTTCTTTTTGGCGTCAACCTCATGCTTACGCATCATAAATCCAAAAATTTTATATACTAATCCGGCAAGAGGTTTATGATAATACCTTCCGTAATCAACAAGAAAAGAAAATATTGTAAGAGGAATTAATATTGATAATGCTAATTGCTTTGTGATATGATAGTACACAATTGGGATAGAAAGAGAAACCAGATGAAATGTTTTTCGCAGTACTTCACTCTTATAATCTATTGTAGCGCGGTCATTTGCTATCATTACTCTCTGGAGTTTTTACTGTTTCTTTTTTCTTTTTTTCTTCAATTAATTTTTGGACATGGTCCGGAACTTCACTTTCAGTTGGTTTAACCGGATCGGAACCATTCCTTTTAACTGGAGGAAGTACTTCTCCGCGCATAATTTTATCAATCTCATCACCGTCAAGAATTTCCCGTTCCAATAATTCTTTAGAAAGTCTATGAAGCAGATCAACGTTCTCTGAAAGAATTTTTTCGGCACGTTTCATTCCGTCCATTATTATTTTCTTCAATTCCGAATCTATATCCTGTGCGGTTTGCTCGCTGTAGTCTTTATGCTTTGTAATTTCCCGACCTAAGAAAATTTCTTGATCTTTTTGACCGTACGCTATAGGACCAAGCTTATCACTCATTCCCCATTCGCAAACCATCTTGCGTGCAATGTCCGTTGATTTTTCTATATCATTTCCCGCCCCTGTAGTAAAACGGTTGAATATCAATTTTTCCGCCGCACGTCCGCCTAGTGCATAAGTTATCATCGCTTCAAGATAATTCTTTGAGTAAGTATGTTTTTCATCAACAGGAAGATATGTTGTAACACCAAGTGCGCGTCCGCGAGGAATGATAGTAACTTTGTGAACCGGATCTGCTTCGGGAACCATCTTAGCAACAAGAACATGTCCAATTTCATGATAAGCAGTAATCTTTTTTTCTTCTTCTGTAATGATCAGACTCTTTCGTTCCATTCCCATCATTACTTTATCTTTTGCTTCTTCAAAATCTTCCATCCCGACATTCTTTTTATTCTTGCGAGCAGCAAGAAGAGCCGCTTCGTTTACAAGATTTGCAATATCAGCTCCCGCAAGTCCCGGAGTACCTTTAGCAAGTATTTCAAGATCTACATCAACATCGAGTGGAATATTTCTTGTGTGAACTTTAAATATTCCTTCCCTTCCTTTTACATCCGGACGGTCAACAACAACTTGGCGATCAAAACGGCCGGGACGTAATAATGCCGGATCGAGAACATCCGGTCTATTTGTAGCGGCTATAATTATTACACCGCTGTTCTGTTCGAATCCATCCATTTCAACAAGAAGTTGATTTAATGTTTGTTCACGCTCATCGTGTCCGCCGCCAAGACCTGAACCACGGTGACGACCGACCGCATCAATCTCATCAATAAAAATTATACATGGCGCACTTCGTTTTCCTTGTTCGAATAGATCGCGCACACGACTTGCACCAACACCAACAAACATTTCAACGAAGTCAGCGCCGGAGATTGAGAAGAACGGAACACCTGCTTCGCCAGCAACTGCTCTTGCTAATAAAGTTTTTCCGGTTCCCGGAGGTCCTAACAATAAAACTCCGCGCGGAATTTTACCGCCAAGTCTTTGAAATTTAGCAGGTTCCTTTAAAAATTCTATGATCTCTTCGAGTTCTTGTTTTGCTTCATCTGCACCGGCAACATCTTTGAATGTAACTTTTATTGCCGATTCAGAAATTAATTTTGCTTTGCTTTTTCCAAAATTGAAAATGCCGCGAGCACCGCCACCACCGCCGGCTCCGCCTTGCATTCTTCTAAAAATTAAAATCCAAACACCGAAAATTAGAATCCAAGGGATTAATCCGAGAAGAACTGTCATCCACTCATTAGACTCTTTTACAAATGTGAACTTTACATTTTTTTCTTTCCAAACTTTTATGTTATCCTGAATTATTGCTTGGTCGAATGTTAATGAGAATTTTTGAATATCAACGGGAGTGCCGTTGATATTCTTTTTTTCTTTTTGAATTAGTGTTCCTTCTAATCTATAATCTGTCGCATCGGATTTAACAACTTTAACTTCGGCAATTTTACCGGCGTCTAAAAATTCTTGGTAAACATCGAAAGTAATTTCGACATTTCCTGAGGAACTAGCTCTCATAAACTGCATAACAATAACTGCCGCAACTATAACGGCGCCCCAGCTAAAAACAGTTTTTATAATTTTTCCCCAATCAAATTCACCGTCAGGTTTCTGTAGCGGATTAAATCCTTTTTTGGGTTTGTTCTGTTTAGGTTTTTTCTCTTCGTCAGCCATGAATAATTTATTCTCAAGATCTTGCATTTTTAATTTTTTCTCCATTATTCACTTAAAACATATATTGAGCTTAGATTTCGATACTTCTGTGCGTAATCGAGACCGTAACCAATCACAAATTTATTTGGAATTTTGAAGCCAATATAATCAATTTGGACATCATATTTTAAACTCTCGGGCTTCACTAAGAGTGTTACTACTTTCATACTTGCCGGTGTGTGTTCTTTAATAAGTTGTTCGATGTAGTTGATCGAAAGACCGGTATCAATTATATCTTCAACAATAATTAAATGCCTGTCGTTTATATCTGCATTAAGATCTTTTACCATTTTTACTTTGCCGGATGAAATTTTTTCATCGCCGTAGCTTGATAGTTTGAAGAAATCCATTTCGCAATTGATTGTTATATTCTTTAGAAGATCAGCCATGAACATGAATGATCCGTTCAGTACACCAATAAATATTGGTAGTTTAGCTTTATACTCTTCTGATATTTGTTTCCCCAATTCAGCAATTCTTTTTTGGATTTCTTCTTCAGATAAGAAAGGAACAAATTTATCTGTTCCCACCAAAATTTCATTTTTTTGATTTTTCATTTCACCCATAATTTATAAATCTTCTTTGTTTTCGAATTCAGTTTGTATCTGTCGTCTATCCTTAAACCAACAATCCAGACAATTTGGTCCCGATTAGTAAGAACTAATTGATTTTTTTTTTTTTTTACTGAAATTTTTAGATCAGTCAGAAAATCGGAAACCTTTTTGAAATTTTTCATGCCGAGCGGTTTGAATTTATCTCCAAATTTCCATGTACGTAAAATAAAATTTTCATTCATTCCGTCTGCAGAAATAAACTCAACTTTTCCATTATTCTTGAATTGGACGTTCTCACTCTTTGCTAGTTCTATACCGATTACTTTAGAACCAAGGTTAATCTGATCACCGGTTTTCAACGTAAAATTATTATTAGATGTCTTACCGCTCAATTCGATTCTAATACTTTCTTCTTCGCGCGAAGCAATAAGTTTTTTAGAA
Source organism: Ignavibacteriales bacterium (assembly GCA_026390775.1). Taxonomy (NCBI): domain Bacteria; kingdom Pseudomonadati; phylum Ignavibacteriota; class Ignavibacteria; order Ignavibacteriales; species Ignavibacteriales bacterium. Next base: position 102,541 of record JAPLFF010000008.1, read on the forward strand.
AGCTGAATCTTCTTCCCTTTTTGTTTTGTGATCAATGAATTGATCTTAATGTAATCATCGTATTCAAATTCATGATTTAGATATCTCTTAAAAATAATTTTTAATATGTCACCTGGGATTTTTCCCTCAAACAAATCCGCAAATAGCAAAGGAAAACTTACTGCATTTGAATTATGTGTAACATATTCCGCAATGATATGATCGATTAGTTTATGATTAAGGAATAAAGTGTTCTCAAAATTTTTAGATGAGCGGAAAAGTGCTTCATCAACAGCCAGATTTAATTTCATACGGACTAATGGAAGAATTCTATTGCGGATATAATTTCTTTTATAATCATCTTTCATGTTCGATGAATCAATACGGAAAGAGATTTTTTCATGATCTAAATAATTACTGATCTCCTGCTTCGTTAAGCACAAGAAAGGACGGATAATATTTCCGCGTTGGATCGGAATTCCGCTAAAGCCAGAAAATCCTGTTCCGCTGAATAAATTTAATAGAATTGTCTCGGTGTTGTCGCTTTGGTTATGTGCAGTTACAATTTTTGTTGAACCGGTTTTTTCCGCGAGCTTCAGTAAATTATTATACCGTAGATTACGAGCTGCTTCTTCAATCGAAATTTTATTTTTTGCGGAAAACGATTTTACATTAAGTTTTACAACATCAAGCGGGATTGATCTCTTTTTACAAAATTCTTTGGAAAAAATTTCATCTGCATCCGATTCCTTACCGCGTAATCCGTGATTGAAATGAACAGCATACAAATCAACTTTATATTTTCTTTTGAACTTGTCTAAGAAATGAAGAGCAAAAACAGAATCTGGTCCGCCGCTGAATGCTACTAAAATTTTATCACCAGCAGAAATCAATTTATTCTGTTCGATAAATCTTAAAACTTTTTGCTCTGTTTTTTTCATTTTATAAATGACAATAAAAAAAAGAAAGTCTCATAAGAGACTTTTCAACAATTATTTGATAATTATTGCCTTATAGCAAAATAACTTCCTCTTTGAGAGAGATTGAGGGAGCTATTATTCTATTTTCAAAATTTCAAACTTTATTAGACCAGCAGGAACTTTTGCTTGAACAACTTGCTTTTCTTTTGTACCCATCAGGGCTTGCCCGACCGGTGATGTAATAGAAATTTTCCCCTTATCAATATCGGCTTCTTCCGGTGAAACTAAAGTATATTTATAAGTTTTGGAATTGTTCAAATTTTTAACTGTGAGCGTGGAAAGAATGTGTGCTTGATCTTTCGGCATATTGGTAATATCAATTACCGATGCTCTTGAAAGGACATCTTCCATCTTGCTGATCCTTAACTCCAGCAATCCCTGCTCTTCTTTTGCCGCATCATATTCGGCATTTTCCGAAAGATCGCCGTGAGAACGGGCTTCAGCAATTCTTTCAGCCATTAATTTTCTGCCGCCGTTTTTCATTTCACTAAGCTCTTTTTCAAGCTCTCTAATTCTCTCTTTGCTTAAGTAGACAAAATTCGTCACGCTATAAGCTCCTATTTATTTGGTCAAATAAAAAAAATAGCCACTGCTTTTTTGCAGTGGCAACACAAACTTATAAAAATATTGGATTGATTTCAACTAATACAAAAACCAAACTTTAGCTGATTACCTCGTCTATTCTGCAGACCGTTCTAAACTGGCAGAAGCGGCATACCTTATTTTCTCTCTCCTCAAGTTTTGAGAGATGGAATTTTCCTTTCGAAATAGCTTCAACATAATTTTTAACATGTTCTATTGATTTATCAACAAGCTGTTCTACCGATTGAATCTCGTCTCCTTTTTTTGTTGATGTAACTCTATCCTTTCCAAAATCATCAACAGCATATTTTAACGAGTAGATGAACATTTCATTTGGAGAATATTTACCATTGAATTTTCTGCTGAGTAATTCACTAGCTGCAAAAAGATAGATCGGTAGCTGAAGCGAGATTCCGTTTTTCAGATCATCAAAACTTGGTTTTGCACCGCTCAATTTGTAATCAACAATGTTGAAAGATTTTATTTTTTCATTTATCTCAATCCGGTCAATTTTTCCGCGGAGTTTTATGTTGTCAATTATAATTGGCTCCTGATCGCTTAATATCTTATCGGAACCGCTTTCTTTTAACCGTCCGAAACTTACTTCGAAGAACATCGGGATAAAATCATCTTCGCATTTTCGTTCTGTCTCTAAGAACTTATACAGAATTGATTCTTTTTTATTTCCGTTTAGACCAAGAATTTTTTCGCGTTCATAAAATGTTAACGGTGATCTAAATGCTGTTAACTGCAGCTGGTCAGTTGCGATCTCAAAAATTAGTTTCTCTGCCTGCTGAAAAGTTTTTTCATCACAATTAATAAGTTTGATCTTCTTCTCTCTCAATGAAGAATAAAATTCATATAATATTGAGTGAAGCAATCTTCCCATTTCTATCGCTTCAATATCTTCTGTCGGTTCTTCTATGGTTTCTATTCCAAGTACACGCTCAACAAAAAATTTGAACGGACATTTAGCATATGTTTCAAGTTGTGAAATAGAATATTGTTTTGACTTAAATGTATTCAATCTATTAGCAACGACCGGATCATCGGAACTAATATTTCCGGAATATGGAGATTCAACTTGCACTTCAGAATTTCTAATCTTATCTATTTCAAGTGAACGGGATATTTTTTCTAGATCTACAGTTAAATTATTTTTCATTTTATCACTAATAGAGTCTGTCCCGTTTTTCCCAATGAGAGTTTGCAAATCCTCATTCGAAAAAATTATATCGTCATAATCATTCTCGTTTTTTGAAGAGATCGAAAAAACTTCTTCAAATTCATCCAGAAAAGTGGAGACGACAACTTCCCGCCCGCTTTCAGTTAACGGGTAAGTCAAAAAAAGTTTCTTCTTCCATGTGCACAGCGCTTGATAAAAACGATAACGTTCTTCTGTCTGATGTATCCTTGCTTGTTTCTTAAATGAACCGGAGAAAAAGATTTCCGGCGAATAACGCGTGGGCAAATCTCCATCGCATAGACCGCTTATAAATAGATAATCGAACTCAAGTCCGCGTATCTCATCAAGAGTTGTAACCTGCACGCCGTAATCTGATTTTTCTTTTACATTGAAACGTGCCCAGTTGCATGCTGTACGAATCTGATCCATGTAAAAATCAATCGCAAATACTTTTTCATTACCATATTCTTCTGATAAGAGTTGAAATATTTCAGACATTGTTTCAAGAAAATCTGTAAATGCTCTTACATTTTTTTCCTGGTCGATCTCGATCGAAAGAAGTTTAAAAGGAATTCTCGTTTTAACTATAAACTCTCTAAACCGTTTATGAAATTCCTCAATTGTTAATTTCCCATCGAACGGTTTTAGTAATTCTGATATAAATTGAATATCGCTCAAAGCCTTATTATAAAGGTCTTTCTTTGTGTCTCCTTCATTATCATCATCGCCAGTGTAATCAAGATTTGCGATTGCGTCTTTAAGTGAATTGACCCAGTTCTCTTTTCCGGAAACGATTTTTAATTCTGATGATAGTCTGTAAAGATTGGAAACATCAACTTTATTCGTATCTATGAAACCGCTGCTTAATGCACGGAAAATATTTTTGAAATAAAAATCGTTCTCGGCAATCTCTAAAAAATTTACAATGGCAGTAACGGGGTTTGCATTATCAAGCGGAGTTCTATCCGATAGATTGTACGGAAGTCCGTTCTTTTCAAATACGTCTTTTATTGTTGAAGAGTAATTCTGGATTAAATTAAACGCTAAACAGATTCTATGCGGCTCACATTTTTCATAAGTGATTATTTTTTTTATTTCTCGTGCTATCAGTTCTATTTCTTTTTCACGGTCATTGGCAATAATTTTTGAAATGCTGGCAGAATAATCAATCTTGGATGAAAATTTTTGCGAGTTGAATAATTTATCGCGCAAGATCTTATGAAATTTATTTTGATCACGAATGTTTCTTTCTTCAATGTTAATAAATCCAAGATGGTAAAGTTTGTCATAACATTTATCAAGATGAGAAAAGATAGATTTATTGTTCCGGGAATAATCGAATCTCAGAAACAATTTTGTGTTACCCACACTGGAAAGTTTTTGAATGATTTCGATTTCCGGATTAGAGAACTCATTAAATCCGTCAATAATAATCAGATCAACTTCATCATACAGCTTTCGGAAGTTTGCAATAAATTCTTTGGTTGTTAGTTGATTCAGTTGCGAGTAAATATCTCCGGCTTCATAAGCATTAAGTGCAAAACATTTGTTACAGTAATTTTCATAAATGTCCGCAATATCCAATGCTTTTAGTCTCTCTGATTTTTCCAGCTTCTCGGCTTCGCTTCGTAATAAATTTGGTGAAATGCCTTGCCGTTTGTATTCAGAAATCACATTCTTGATTCGATCTAAAGCGCCAAAAGGAATTTCATTTTTATAAAGAGAAAAATATTTTAGCTCGATCTCCGCAGTACTTTGTCTGATAAAAACTGTAGCTGCTGCTTCACTCAACTGCTTGAAAGGATGTGTAATAGAAAGAAGTTTTGTAGAAATCGTGCCGAGTGTTTCAATGTTTAATCCTGATGTAGCGCGGTTTGGAATTCTTGATATAAATTCTTTTTTAAGATTTCTTGCTTTACGGTTCGTTGGAACGATTAACAATAATTCGCTCAACTTAGATGAGTCAATCTTTTCACTAATCAAAAGATCAACATTTACATCTCTAATATTTTCTTTTGTTAATATCATTTGCCAAGCATTAATAATTTGTAAGATTTTCTAATTTGTTTAGAAAGATCGAGTCCCAACAATTTTATTATCTCTCTAAATCGCTCTTCAGCATCTTTTCGTGTTGATACCAACACTGTTTCCAATTCAAGAAATTTTCCAAGTCCCTTAACTTCATCAAGATGGATCCGGGTATTCTTATATAGATATAAAATTCTTTTTTTCTCAACGATTGTATCAATCTTAAAAATATCGTGTAAATATTTTTCCGGATTCTTTCCTTCTAACCGCAGTAATTCATAGTTACTCCATCGTTTCCCCTTTTCATCGCGCAGATATTTTATCAAGGTAAAAGTATTTCCTTCTATACGAAGTTTAAGCAACCCGTTCTTGGTTTTGTAGTAAACGTCTTTTTGTTTAAGAATACCTTTTTTTTCGGCATTTATTCTTCTAAGAACATTTATTAATTTTGTATGTGATTCAACTTTAATTTTTAATTCTAAATTTAACGGCATTTTAGTGAACCAATTTATGATTTGTGTTGTCTAAGAAATAAGAGATTATTCTTTAGTATGAACTAATTTCTCCGGTTGATTTTTAACATATAATCCATATCTTTAATAAGAAGCTTAGCAAAAGGAAATATAAGATGAAAGTATTAATGATTCTCCTGTTAATTGTTCCGCTTGGTTTATCAAGTGCACAAAAAATCGGCGAACTTGCGCCTGAAAGACCGACTGAAATATTTCCCAACAATGCCTGGGGTATGGATATTATGTTTACCGAGGGCGGATTTGGTCTGGGTACTTTTTTACGAAAATCATTAGCTACCGATCTAACCGGATTTATTGATCTCTCATTTTCCGAAACAAAGGATGAAAGAGAAGTTGATTACGTTTATTACGATTTATACGGAAATCCTATTAATTATACACCGGATAAAGTAAACCGTGCTTTTCAAGTGCCTGTAAATTTTGGTGTTCAATACAGATTATTTTCAGAATCTTTGATTGAAAACCTCCGCCCGTATTTAACTGCCGGCGTCGGACCAACTTTAATTATTACTACACCTTATAGTCAAGAATTTTTTAAATCATTTGGTTCTGCTCAAATTAAATATGCTATTGGCGGATATGTAGGTTTTGGCGCAAACATGGGAATAAGCAAATCAAATTTGATCGGTCTGAATGTCAGATATTACTACACGTATGTTTTTGGTGATGGAATTGAAATTCTTGCCAACAATCTTAGAAAAAGTTTCGGACAGTTTGCTTTAACGCTTACAGTCGGGATTATGTATTGAAAGTTGAAGATAATTCGTTCAATGGATTTAGTGAAGATATTTTTAAATTTCTCCGCGATTTAGATAAGAACAATTCTGTTGAATGGTTCCATAAGAATTATGAACGCTACCAAAAGTTTTTAGTTGAGCCTGCAAAAGCATTTATCACGGATCTTGCCCCGTTCTTAAATCAGCTTAATCCCGCAATTAGAACCGAGCCGAAGTTTAATAAAACAATAATGCGTTTGAATAAAGATATGCGTTTTGCAAAAGGCGAACCTTACCGCGCATTTTTATTAATTCACTTCGGCAGATTTAAATTGGACAGCGAATTTTTTCTTTACTTTGAACCGGATGATTATCAGATCGGATTATTCATCAACAACACAAAAGGTGATAATCTTTATTTCAGACAAAACTTAAAAAAGTTCAAGAAGGAAATTATTTCCGTCTGCAGCCGTTTTGGTATAAATGATAATTTCAGTTTGTATGATTTAAAGAAAGAGGATGAAGAAATTGTTGGAAAGTTTAATGCTGAAAAACATTACAGCAAGCTGGAAGAAATTGATATGATAATTCTTCATAAGAAGAAAAAGCCAAGTTTAAAAAAACTCTACTCGAGTGAAATAATTCCCGAGATGATGAAAACAATTACCACACTTTACCCGCTTTACTGCTTTGCAATCTCACCACAACCGATGAAAGAATTACAAAATTTTGAAGAGAATTTCTAACCTCCCCCTTTGTCCCCCTCCTTAAGTTAAGGAGGGGGAATTAGAGGGGGTGGTCGGTGAGGTCAAGAAAACGATTGACATCAATTTCCTTTTAAACTAAGTTGAGTTAGTACCAAACACCATCTTTAATCGGGGTACTTTGTTTTGGAATGAGAACAAAGGAAATAGATTTCTGCAAAGGTTAATAGGTTAAAAAGCTGATTGTGCAAAGGATGATAGATATGCACACACTATTTTTAAATGATAGAAATTTAGATTGTTTTGTAAGAAATTGGAACGTAGATATGCAACTGCATGCATATCTACGTTCCCTAACTAATAATTTCATGCAGTATAAGTAATAGTTATGTGGCATTAGTTTTATGCATAATTGTTTATAAATAATTTTAGTAATGTAAGAGTTCGAATGCAAACATTAAGTAATAAGGCTGTTTCTATTTTTATTTTGTCTTTTTTACTCTTGTCATTTAATTTTACATACTCACAAAATAAAGAAGAAATAACGAAAGAAAATTATTATTGGGCAACTGTAGGTGTTGGTCTAAGTTCAATTGGTTATGGTAGCAGTACCTCTTTTGCATTAAATGCAAATATTACTTATCAGTTCGACAGAAATATACTGTCACTGAGAGTTGCTGGAGGTGGTGAAGTTTTTGGAAAATCTCTTATAGATTATGGGTTACTTTATGGGTATTCATTAAACTCGACCTCATTTTTTTTATCTATTGGGGCTGGTCTTGCAATAGTATTTGGAATTAAAGATAATGGATTATTCAATAAAGGTGAGAATATTGGACCTACCGTAGGATTGCCAATAGAAGCTCAATTATTTTGGCGTCCGCTTGCAGCATTTGGTCTCGGCTTATATTTTTTTGCAGATGTAAACACAGAAGATTTATTTGCTGGTGCAACTTTGAGTCTTCAATTTGGTAAACTTAGATAAAAAATAAATGCAGATGAGTCAATATATTTTTCATAATATTTATTGTATTATTTATAAAATAATTGTAATAAAAGATTCGCCACATAACCCGCCGCTCAACACAGACAGCGTTTTTCATTACGGCATTTGTGCAATTATAAAATTGGTCTTGCAAAACTAAGTTGCTTTTTAAGGTAGTTTGTTCTAAAAAATATTTTTATAAATTAATAAGTTGCTACTGCTATTCGGTATTCTTGTTGTGGGCTGCTGGTTAGCGGCAACGCCGTTATATGCTTTGAAAAGGAGGTCATATGGAGTCTGGAACCAATCTCAAGAGCATTCATATCGCCGGAACTCTCGGGGTGATTGCTTGTGTCATCGCCTTTGCCGAGTTTCCGTTATGGTTTGTGGGCGAGTCTATGCCTAAGTTTTGGGACGCGACCGCTTTCAGTGAGTTCGTTGCGCGGCACAGCACGCTCTATCTCACGCGCACCTTAATGGACCTATTCATCTTCAGCCTGCTGATCGTCTTCTTCGGTGGATTCCGACATCTGATTGTGATTACACAAGATTCCTACGAATGGCTCGGTACGACCTTCTTTGGCATCGCAACAATATACATCGCCTTGACCTTAGTCAGTGATTCACTCGCCGGAACCGTCGCTCTCCACACAATCGATGGAAAGGCTGACCCGACGGTGGTACGGGCTCTCAACGAAAGCACGGTTTTGATGTTTGGTTCCGTTGCGGAAGTTCTTATCGCGACGATGATGGTGGTTGCCGGAATTCTAATCTTTTGTACGAAAGCGCTTCCACGGTGGACAGGATGGCTAGCTTTTATTACCGCGGTCTTGAACTTGGCGTTCGTGCCGACGATGTACTTAGGCACCGATTTCACAAAGTTCTATAGTGCTGCAGGGGATGGACCTGCGGCCACTGCTCCTTTCGCGTTTGTAATTTGGATTTTAGCTACAGCCATTTGCATGATGAGGAAGCGATCGATTAATAGCATTGCTTGAAACACAGTGATGTGTATAAATACTTTATCGATTTAACCATTATGTTCCAGTGACAATGGATTAGAAATTTTATTGTTGATTATTTATTTTATACAATAATGCCTACGCCATCCTTGGCTTCGGCAACTTAATTATGGCAAAGCGAGCCAACAGCATATAACAAGCGTCTCAAGCGGAACGCTCCCGCCGATGGCGGGATAAATTCCGTCGGTCGTGTTATTTGTAGTTACTGTTGAGATAGTTTATTCTGTTTTGGTGCAAGTGAATTTTATAAACAATAAATCAGATTATTTGTAGCGGACACTTCGTGGCGTCCGCTTAAACGCAACTACGTTATATAGTCTAATTAATTGAAATTCTCGTAGTGTTAAAGTAGGATATCCATCATGAATAAAAAGATATATTCACCCAATCAGCAATTGATACAATTTTTTCTTCTTACATTTTTATTTAGTTGGCTGATGTGGCTTCCTAGTATTTTAATTACTTATAACTTGATTACTCCCAGTCAAACTCTAATCACAATAAATAATGTACTGAAATGGGTGGCCGGGATAGGGCCATCTCTAACTGCAATAATTTTGGTGATTAAATTCGATGGTAAAGTTGGTCTTAAAAAATTGTTCAAGAGAGTTTGGAACATAAAACTTGGATATTGGTATTTTCCAATAATTTTAATGCTGCCCATTATACTTGTTACTGCTCATTTAATAAATACTTTTTTCTTTAATAATTCATTTCCTAAAACAGGTCTTTTAGAAGAACCCTGGTGGATTCCTGTATTATTTGTCATCTTTTTTATATACCAATTTAGCGAAGAATTGGGTTGGAGAGGGTACGCATTAGATCGTCTTCAAAAAAAATGGAATGCGCTTTATTCTAGTTTATTGCTCGGGTGCATTTGGGGCATCTGGCATTTACCCATGTTTTTATCCAGCGGCTTTGGCCAACATGATAACCACTTGCCATTTATTCAATTCTTGATAACATTAGTTTTATTATCAGTCTGGATAACATGGTTTCAGAATAATACGAACAACAGTCTTATTCCGGCTTTTGTTATTCATGCATTTATAAATCTCTCAGGCGATGTTTTACCCTTAATTGAAAAGAACGAAAAGATACAAGGTAATTATACAGCTTGGCTAATTTTAAATATATTGCTTTTTCTATCTGTTATTGCGATTGTATTTTTTTATGGTATTAAGAAATTGGTTCGTAAGGAAACCACTATATAACATGCAACTCAAAGCGACTGCTATCTTCGATGCGGTCGTTTGATGTGGTTATTGGGTTTGGTTTTTCAAAGTAAGTTTGTTGTTCAAAGTTGATTTGTATTTTTAAACTGATAATAAAACAAAAAGGTAGTTGCTAAAAGTGTAATTGTAGTTATGGGTGGCGCGTTAGGCGCAACACCGTAAGTTTATTTGAGACAGATATGAAAAAAATATTACTTGTATTAATCCTTTCACTAAATTTTTTGCCGTGTGCAATAACCGGTCAGGTTAGTGATACTTTACAAAATAATTGTATGCAAGGTTTATCCATTAATAGCGGATTAAGTTTGTCTGCGGTTAAGGATGAATTTATTTCTAATGAAAAATACTCCGGTTCTTCAATCAACTATTTAATCAGCTGGATTAAGTATCATGAATCATATCTATATGATTTACGGATGGAAGCAATAGCCGGCGCTGAAGTAAAAAACAATAATGTTTCTGCCAAAGTAACGGATTTTAATTTAAGTCTTGCTTATTGTTATCCTATCGGCAGTATTGATCTATTTGGAAAACGGATGAATCTTTTCCTCGGTCCTTATCCTGAATTATATCTGCATTTCAGAAGTCAAAATATTGCGAGCGGCGGAACAGCAATAATAGACGCCTACTCGGTGGCATTTTTGTTTTCTCTTGGCGCAAAAGTAATTGCAAACTTACCGCTTAATGATAATTTTCTGCTTAGCGGCGAATTGTCTTCAAGTCTGCTTTCTCTTGGAGGCAAATTTATTGATCCAAGAGATAAACAGAACAGCATGATGAAACTTCTAACTGTTTTTTCCGGAATGAGATTGTCTTCTCAATATAGTATCAATTATAAAATTTCAGATTTTCTTTCCGCAGGTGCCGGTTACAGATTCAATGTCGTTCGAATAAGCGCATGGGATTCTTTTCTGTTTTCATCCGATAATTTCTTTTTATCAATCACAATGAATTTCTAAAATGAAAAAGAACGGTTTATTATTGGTTCTTAGCTTCCTCTTCTCCATTTCATGCAGTGATTTGATTATTGAAAATAACGACATCAATAAAAATCCAGATGATTTTGAATCTGCATGGCAAACGGCAAAACAAGTCTACCCGTTTTTCCAGTTCAAGAATATTGATTGGGACAGTCTTTATAGAAAATATAAACCGGTTGCTCTGGCTTCCAAAGGTGATGAAATTTATAATGTCCTTTTCGATATGTTCCGCGAATTAAAAGATGGTCACATTGAAATTCATACCGAAGGAGGATTCCCCGTTCCGACTTATTTATGGCCGCGAGATATTGACCGCAAGTCATTCAGCCAAATTGTTGTAAGCAATTATATAGGGAAACAATTAAAACTCACCGGAAAGAATAATATCAGTTATGAAATTTTTGACAATATCGGTTATATCTATCTCTCAACGTTTGAGGAAGGAAGCTGGATAAACAATTTTGATAACATTTTAGATTACATGAAGAATACAAACGGATTGATCTTAGATGTCAGAAACAACGGCGGCGGAAGCGGCACTACATCCGATTTTGTAATATCCCGTTTTATCAAACAACCGATACAGGAAAAAATGATTTACGCCGACGGGCATATTAAACAGTGGCTGATTCAACCCGGCGGATCTTTCACTTACACAAACCAAGTTGTTATTCTTGTGAACGGTTCAAGTTTCAGCGCCGCTGAATTATTTCCTGAATTGATGCGCCAGCTTTCAAATGTAACTATTGTTGGAAGTATTACCGGCGGGGGCGGAGGCTCTAACGATGTTTACACATTGCCAAGCGGTAAACGAATCAAAATGCCGAATTCATATTTTACAAGATTGGACGGCGAATTGATTGAATGGAACGGGGTCGTTCCGGATATCATCGTTGAACAGACTGAAGCTGATAAAAATAACGGCATAGATAAACAATTAGAAATGGCCCGGCTGAAACTTATTCAGAGATAATTACCCGGTCGTCAAGTACCATTCCTTGACGAAAACGATTAGGTCTTAAAATCTTAAAATTTTATTTCTTCCATTTAATCGTACAGCCGATAGTAAACGTTTCCGGAACAGAGATTTGTTTACCACTCAAAAGTTCATCAAGTGCATTCCGCAAATATTTACTCTTTACGCTTTGAGGCTCTTGCCAGTTATCGTCAATCTTTCCGTGGAAAATTAATTTTCTTTCTTTATCGAAAAGAAAAATTTCCGGCGTGTGAGTCGCACCGTACGCTTTAGCAATGTTTTGAGTTTGATCATGCAGATACGGAAAATTAAACTTCTTCATCTTCGCGCGTGCTTTCATATTCTCAAATGAATCTTCCGGATAATTTTCATCCTCATTTGAACTGATCGCAATTAATTGAACATCTTTTGAATAATCTTTTTGTATCTCCATAATCCTATCTTCATAAGCCTGTACATAAGGACAGTGATTACAGCTGAATACTATAACAAGCGCTTTCTTATTGGCAAATGTGTTTAACGAATATTTTTTGCCGTCGGTTGCGGGTAAGTTAAAGTCCGGTGCCAATGAACCGATTTTTAATGTGTCGGTTGCCATAAAATCCTCCGTGTATCTAAAATATTTCTTAAATTATTTTTGAATCAAAGCTAAACTTGTTGAAATTTACTTATGAAAAATAACGGAGTATAATTTGAATTCCAACGAACTCTTTTCTTCACTTTTTAACGATTACGATAATTATCGTGAGAAAAAACTCAATTCGGATTTTATAAGTCATGCACAACTAAAAGAACTTGTTGCGGGAATGCAGAACCAGAATCTTTTCCGTGTTGAAGAATTAGGTGAATCAATAGACGGAAAAGAAATATTTTCTGTTGTCTTCGGTGAAGGGGAAACAAAAATTTTAGCCTGGTCGCAAATGCACGGCGATGAACCAACGGCAACTGCGGCATTGTTCGATCTGTTCAATTTCTTCTCTTCGAAAGATCAGTATGATGATTTAAGAAAAGCTCTTCTAAAGAAAATTACATTTCACTTTATCCCAATGTTAAATCCCGACGGTGCAGAAATGTTTACGCGGGAAAATGCTTATAATATTGATCTCAACCGTGATGCTTTGCGTTTACAATCTTATGAATCAAAAATACTTTGGGACTATGCGGGAAAGCTCGAACCCGAGTTCGGCTTTAATTTACACGATCAAAACAGCTATTACACAGCGGGACGATCAAATAAAGCGTCGGCAATTTCTCTCTTGGCTCCGCCGATGAATCATGTTAAAAGTACAAATTACATCCGAGAAAAGAGCATGCAGGTAATTTGTAAAATTAATGAAGCTCTTTCTTTATTCATTCCTCAAAACATTGCACGGTACAAAGATGATTTTGAACCGCGTGCGTTCGGTGATAATTTTACCAAGAATGATATCAGCACAATTTTAATCGAATCGGGTTACTATAAAAATGATTTCAAAAAAGATTTTGTCCGCAAATTGAATTTCATTGCTTTACTCTCTGCTTTCAATTCAATCGCCGAGAAAGATTATGAAAATATAGATCACAAAAAGTATTTTGATATTCCCGAAAATGAAGAGCTTCTTTTTGATCTGCTTCTAAGAAATCTAACCTTAAACTATAATGGAAGAAATTTTAAGATAGATATCGGAATTAACCGTGAGAAAAAACGAAACAAGGAGTCACAATCATTTTATTATAAAAGTAAAATTGCTGATTTAGGCGACCTTTCAATTTTTTATGGAATTGAGGAACATGATCTCACCGGCTACCAAGTAATTCCAGATAATAAACTTAGTGTTGATGAACCGGCTGATCTGAAAATCTTTATTAAAGGTCAACTAAAAAAAGAAGTAAAGAACGGATTCATGAACGATCCGGTTAAATAACAAATTGCTTCATTATCAAATGGAGAGCTAATTAATTATTTTTAGATAACGATAAATTTTTATTGTTAGAAAGCGACAACAATGCGTGCAATAACAAACACGTTGAATGATCAAGAACTCCAACAGCGTTATTCAGAATTTGAAAAAGAAGCCGTTCCTCATCTCGATGCAGTTTATAACTTCGCTTTAAGGATGACCGGTGATGAAGATGATGCCGACGATCTCGTTCAAGAAACCTATCTAAAAGCTTTCCGCTTCTTCGATAAATTTGAAAAAGGTACAAACTGCAAAGCATGGCTGTTTAGAATTTTAAAGAACTCATTTATTAACGACTACCGCAAAACAACTAAAGAGCAGAATAAAGTTGATTACGACGACATTCAAAATTTTTATGAAAATATTAAAGCCGATGAAGTTGAAACCCAGCACTATGAAAAAGACGCTTTCGCAAATCTACTTGATGATGAAATCTCCAAAGCCATATCAGAATTACCCGAAGATTTTAGAACTGTAGTAATCTTAAGTGATATTGAAGGATTTACATACGAAGAGATTGCCGACTTTGTTGATATTCCTGTAGGAACGGTTAGATCTCGGTTACACCGTGCACGCAAAATGCTCTACGTTCAACTGTTCGATTATGCTAAAGACAAAGGATTTATCAAAAAGAAAAATTCCTCAAAAAAATCCGGTTAATAGAAATGGAATTGTTAGAAGAAATAACATCTTATGTAGATGAAGAATTAAAAGATCAGAATATTTGCTGCCGCATGAAAAAGCTTATTACTGATGATTGCGTTATTCGAAAAGAATATATGATTCAGAAATGCATGAAAGATCTTCTGAGAAAACGATTTGCCTGCTGTAAATCCCCAATTGGACTGGACGAAAAAATATTTCAATATATATCCCATAACATTAACAACTAATCTTTTTCCGTTGTGTAAAAACCCAACTTCTAAAAAAGTTGGGTTTTTAATTCCAATTGATTACTTGATTTGATTCTTAGCACTGATTTTTATAGGTTTACGCCTCAAAATTTTTATCAACAATAAGGCAGGTGATATAAGTTGGTTGGAATTACCGTTGCAGAGAACGAGAATATTGACAAAGCGTTAAAGCGTTTTAAGAAAAAATATGAGCGTTCAGGTGTTCTAAAAGAATTCAAGAAGAGAGCTTTCTTTGTTAAACCGTCCGTTGAAAAAAGAATGGAAGGAATTAAAGCAAAGCGGAGAGCTTCAAGAGATCAAGCTATGCGCGATAGAAAATCGTCATAACAAAAAAAACCCCGATCAAGTCGGGGTTTTTTCTTATTTACCATTATTGTGGTTGTTGAGATAATGTTTTCTAAAATGTAAAGTGATCTTTTCAAAAGCTTCATCAACGGTAGTGCAGAAATCAAAAATTTTCACATCGGATTTACTTATCATTCCGTGAGCGATCATTGCATCAAAATTTATAATCTCTCTCCAATAGTTCTCACCATATATAATTACTTTAAGCGGCTTGGTAACTTTTTTAGTCTGGATCAAAGTAATAACTTCCATAAGCTCATCCATTGTTCCAAATCCGCCGGGGAATGCAACAAGAACTTTTGCCAGATAAATAAACCAAAACTTTCTCATAAAGAAATAATGGAACTCAAAAGCCAATTCGGGATCTACATATTTATTAACAAACTGTTCGAATGGAATACTGATGTTCAAACCTATAGAATGACCTTTGGCAAGTTTAGCTCCTTTGTTTGCAGCCTCCATAATACCGGGACCGCCGCCGCTGCAAATTATAAATCTCTTTTCGTTTACAGGAAGAGACATAGACCATTCCGTTAATTTCTTCGAGAGTTCTACAGCGTCTTCATAATACTGGGACATTTCCAAAAGTTTTAGAGCATGTTCAAATTTTTTCTTTGAGGAAGATGATTTCTCTTTCTTCGCTTGATTCAAAAGTTTCAAAGCATCTCTTCTGGAAATAATTCTAGCCGAACCAAAAAAAACTACGGTATCAACAATTTTATTTTTTTTGAAACGTGCTTTAGGTTCTAAAAATTCTGATAGAATTCTAATTGTCCGGCCGTCTGCCGAATTTAAGAAATCCAAATTATTGTAAGCTTTTACAGGCGGCTTATGTTGTTTTTTCATTTTTCACCAAATAAAATAAATATGATCGGATTGTAAAATTGTATTCATGATTAATTTGAGAGAAGAAAGCCCCGAGTGTCCGGGGCTTTATCCAAAATTTATTTTTGAGCCGGCTGAGTTGATCGCTGCTGCGGTAATGCAGGTGCAGTTGGAACTTGCTGTCTGCCTCCACCCTGAATAATACTTTCTTTCTGAGCAGATGTTGATTGACCCGGTAAAAAGAATAAGTTAATTACTACCGCTAAAATTAAAAGTGCCCCGCCTAACCACCATGTAATACGGCTAAAAAAATCTGCTGTTCTTCTTGTGCCGAAAACTGTTCCAAATTGACCGGAACCGCCGAATGAACCCGCAAGTCCGCCGCCTTTACTTGACTGAAGCAGAACAACAATAATTAGTAAAATCGCAATAATGACTGAAAGCATAATAAGTAATGTATACATAATAGACTCCTTGTTAATGGTAGCGAGGGAGGGATTCGAACCCCCGACACATGGATTATGATTCCATTGCTCTAACCAGCTGAGCTACCTCGCCAAATCTTCAGTAAAACGGGGTGTAAATATAAAGCATCACCTTTCCAAGTTCAAGCCAATGCTATGCTTGTTTTAGTTCTACTATCTTACTTTAGCGAGGATATTTTTCTTGTTTGAATACTTAATCGTTCAATTCCTTCCACAGTACATCGAGCATATTATCAATTCCTTCTTTTGTTGCGGAAGAAAAAATTAATATTTCTCCTTTATAACCGGGTATCTTTTTGTCTTTGATTTTTTTTAGTTCCTTTGGTTCGATTAAATCGGATTTAGTTAATGCTACAAGTTTTTTCTTTTTACTTAACACTTTTGAATACTTCTCAAGTTCTCCAAGAAGTGTTTTATAATCTTTAACATAATCTTCAGAAGTAATATCAATCATTATCAAAAGGATTTTTGTCCTTTCGATGTGTCTGAGGAATTTTAATCCCAGTCCTTTACCAAGATGTGCGCCTTCAATAATTCCGGGAATATCTGCAACTGTTATACTCTGATAATTTTTATAACGGACAATTCCTAAATTAGGTTCAAGCGTGGTGAAAGGATAATCTGCAATTTTTGGTTTAGCTTCCGAGATCACAGAGATCAAAGTAGATTTGCCGGAATTAGGAAATCCAACAAGACCGACATCGGCAATTAATTTTAATTCCAATTCAATATTTTTTTCTTCGCCGGGTTTTCCAGGTTCTGCAAAACGCGGAGTTTGATTTGTCGGAGTAGCAAAGTTACTGTTCCCTTTACCGCCTTTGCCTCCTTTTACTGCAACAAATTCTTTTTGATCTTTATCCAAATCAAAAATTAGTTCATTTGTTTCGGCGTCTTTTATCAGAGTTCCAACCGGAATTTTTATAATAATATCCTGGCCACTCTTTCCATCTTTTAGTGAAGATCCGCCCGGGTCTCCATCATCAGCGATATATTTTCTTTTATATTGGAAATCTAAAAGAGTTGTAAAATTTCGATCGGCAAGGAATATTACACTTCCACCGGTGCCGCCGTTTCCTCCTGCCGGACCGCCTTTGGGAACATATTTTTCTCTGCGGAAAGCCACTGCACCATCGCCGCCATTACCGGCTTTTATATAAATTTTTGCGTAGTCTATAAACATTGTTTTATTTACCGCCGAAATATTCTGAAATGATTGATCTAAATGTTTCTGCCTCTTTTGAGTTGCGATTAATGCGGCGGGCTATCAGCGTTTGGTTGATCACCAAATGCGCATCATCTGCATTCTTGCAGTTTGAGATTTCATCAAGAGTTTTAGCAAAGTCTTCAATATCATAATCATAAATGACTTCAATTATTTTTGTCATCTCTTTATGCTCAAGAATTTCAGCAAGATCAACTTTGAAAGGTTCATCACTTTCCTGCTGTAAGTTTGTTGCTAACTCATTAATTTTATCTACATATTCAAATTCTTTTTCCGATTCGATATTATCATCGCTTTCAACAGAATTTTCATTATCGGTTGAATCTTCTTCATTTATCTTTTCGTTTTTAACTTCTGTTTGGTCACCATCTTTTTGTTTAAGTATTAATGAGAGGTGATCCGGTCCTTCGTTTTCTTCTTCAGAGTTTTCAGTTTCATCTGACAAATCTTCTTCGGACTCATTCAATTCATCATTGTCTTCTTCACTCTCCTCAGTTTCTTCTATTGTACTTTCAGCAACATTTGCGGTTTGTTCTTCATAAACTGGTTCAATTCTAATATCCTCATCCATTCTGATTCTCAGCTTAGCAGATTGAGGAACTGAAATTTCTTTTTCTTCAACAATATCTTCATCTGTTGATTCTTCTTTTTCTTCAGCATCAACTTCTTGATCTTGCTCAAGTTTTTGTTCTCGCTCGTGATCTTCTTCCAAATCTACTTCTGCTTCAACCTCTGCAACCTTTGGTTTTTCTTCTTCGATCTTTTCGGTCTCAAATTTCTCTTCTTCTATGATCTCAGATAATGGTTCTTCCTTAACAATCATAACATTTTTCATAACTTTTAAAATATCGCTGATTTCAATCTTTGTATTTTCATCCTTACCGAATGTTTCGTTGACTTTTTGTAAATGTGATAATAATTCTTTTTCTTCTAAAAACATTTCAACTGCCGAAAGAGGCACTTTCGATTTCTTGATCTCGCCGATATTTAAGAACTCAGCCATAGATTTAAGTGCATTAGATAAAATTGCCTCCAAGTAAGTCTCAACCCCAAGTTTATCGGCTTTATTCAGCAGTTCTTCGAACTCTTGTGAGTTCATTGATAAGATCTTTTTTGTGTTGATATATGATATTAGAATTCTGTTTGTGTATTTGCAATAATAAACATAATTCAGAATCTGTTTGATCTCATTTGTTGTTTTGGTTGGAGATTCATCAAATATAAATTTTTGCAATGTCCACTTTGGATGAATAAGATAATTTACCGTGAACGATGAAGCATGCAGTACCAACTTTGCAATGTACTCAAGTGCAAAACGTTTTGTCTTTTTAACTTCTTCCGATATCTGGTTAAAATGATAAGAGATTTTCTCACCCGAGTAATCAAAGACAGAATTTTTAAGAAGTTTCTGCCTGTCCTCAAAAATCAAGTAATCAATTTCTGCTGAAATATATTGAAGGATTGCCGGATGCAGATCGGAAGCAAGAAGTTGTTCGAATGTGAAAAAAGGTCCGAGTTTATTAACCTTATTCAGATTGAAATCATATATGAATTTTATTTCTCTTTCGAACATGAATCAGTAATTCTCCTTTAACAACATCGTAAAATCAAAGTGCACGGTCAATAATACCAAAAAGCCATAAAAAAATCCCGACTTAATTAGTCGGGATTTTATATCTAAACAATAACTATATCAAATATCAACATTTTGAGATTTAACCTTCGCCATAAAATATTCCCGGTTCATACGCGCAATGTTCTTAACGGAAATTCCTTTCGGGCATTCTGCTTCACATGCATAAGTGTTTGAGCAGCTTCCGAATCCGTATTCATCCATCACTTTTACCATTGTTTCTACACGCTGATAACGCTCCGGCATCCCTTGAGGCAGCAACGCAAATTGTGAAACTTTTGCACTTACAAATAACATTGCCGATGCATTTTTACAAGCTGCAACACACGCACCGCATCCGATACATGAAGCTGCATCCATTGCTTCGGATGCAATTTCTTTCGCGATCGGAATTGCATTTCCATCCGGAACACTTCCGGTATTTACAGAAATAAATCCGCCGGCTTCCATAATTCTATCCATTGCGGAACGGTCTGTCATTAAATCTTTGATGATAGGAAATGCTTTTGCGCGGAATGGTTCAATATAAATTTTATCGCCTTCGTTGAAATTTCTCATATGCAATTGGCAAGTTGCAATTCTTGGAATTGGTCCGTGCGGTTGTCCGTTGATTACTAATCCGCAAGTTCCGCAAATTCCTTCGCGACAATCGCTTTCAAAAGCAATCGGTTCCAGATTTTTACTTTCGAGATCATTATTAATATCATCCAGCATTTCTAAGAAGGATGAATCCGGTGAAACAGCAACTTTATATTCAACAAAACTGCCGGGTGTTTTAGGACCGTGCTGGCGCCAAATCTTAAGAGTTAGATTTATTTTTTTATGTTCCATTATTTATAACTCCTTGTAGCTAATTTAACAGAAGTGAATTCAAGAGGTTCTTTGTTCAATTCCCATTTACCAACATCCTTAAATTCCCAAGCCGAAACAAAAGCATAATTTTCATCATTTCTTAAAGCTTCGCCTTCTTTAGTCTGATATTCTTCTCTAAAATGTCCTCCGCATGATTCGTTGCGAGTTAGTGCATCAAGAGCTATTAATTCTCCAAGCTCAAGATAATCTGCAACTCTTGCACCGCGTTCCAGACATTGATTAACATCTTTCGAATCACCGACAACATTTACATCTTTCCAAAATTCTTGTCTTAAAGCTTTTATCTCAACCATCGCTTCTTTCAATCCTTTTTTATTCCTACCCATTCCAACTTTATTCCACATAATTCTGCCGAGTTGTTTATGTATATCATCAACGGTTCTTTTTCCTTTGATTGAAAGAAGTTTTGTAGTCATATCTTCAACTTCTTTTTGAACTTTGTTAAATTCTGCATGATCAGCTTTAACTAAAGAAGGTTTATCCCCAGCAAGATAATTTCCGATTGTGTAAGGAATAACAAAGTAACCATCGGCTAATCCTTGCATAAGAGCACTTGCACCCAGGCGGTTTGCACCGTGATCTGAAAAGTTTGCTTCACCGGCTACAAATAATCCGGGAATTGAACTCATCAAATTGTAATCAACCCATAAACCACCCATTGCATAATGCGGTGCAGGATAAATTTTCATTGGTGTTTCATAAGGATTTTCTCCGGTAATCGTTTGATACATTTCACACAAATTTCCGTAACGTTCTTCAATTACATTTTTGCCAAGACGGTTTATTGCATCCTTAAAGTCGAGATACACTGCTTCTTTTCCTTGTGCACCCCGTCCGTCATCAAATGCTTCTTTTGCGGCACGTGATGAAATATCACGCGGACTTAAATTACCATAAGTTGGATATTTTCTTTCGAGATAGTAATCGCGTTCTTCTTCAGGAATGTCATTCGGTTTCCTCATATCATTCTTTAATTTGGAAACCCAAATGCGTCCGTCATTTCGTAAACTTTCGCTCATTAAAGTTAGCTTCGATTGATTCTCTCCGTGAACAGGTAAACATGTTGGATGAATTTGTGTATAGCACGGATTTGCAAATGCGGCTCCGCGTTTGTGTGCACGCCAAATAGCTGTTGTGTTACAATTCATGGCATTTGTAGAAAGGAAATAAGCGTTCATGTATCCGCCCGTTGCAAGAATAACTGCGTGAGCAGAATGTTTTTCAATTTCTCCTGTTAACAAATTTCTGACTACAATTCCTTTTGCAATTCCGTCAACAACAACAACATCAAGCATTTCCCTGCGTGTATAAAGTTTTACTTTTCCTGTTTTGACTTGTCTATTCATTGCAGTGTAAGCTCCAAGAAGAAGCTGCTGCCCGGTTTGTCCTTTCGCATAAAAAGTTCTTGATACAAGAGCACCGCCGAAAGATCTGTTATCAAGCAATCCGCCGTACTCACGTGCAAACGGAACTCCTTGAGCAACACATTGATCAATAATATTATTGCTTACTTCAGCAAGACGGTAAACATTTGATTCTCGCGAGCGGAAGTCACCGCCTTTTATGGTATCGAAAAATAATCTGTAAACCGAATCGCCGTCATTCTGATAATTTTTTGCTGCATTGATTCCGCCTTGTGCTGCAATGCTGTGAGCACGTCTTGCACTATCATGAAAAGTGAATGCCTTAACATTATAACCAAGTTCACCTAACGATGCAGCCGCTGATGCACCGGCTAATCCTGTCCCAACAACAATTACATCGTACTTACGTTTGTTTGCAGGGTTAACAAGTTTCATATTGAATTTGTGGTTCGTCCACTTCTCTTCTAATTTACCCGCAGGTACTTTCGCATCTAATTTTATCATCACTTACCTCCGAAGAAAAATAAAAAGTAAATTGGAATCGAAGCAAAACCGATCGTTATAATCACTACGTAGATAGTTCCAATTCTTTCGATCAATGGAAAATATTTTTTATGATTCCATCCGAAAGTTTGAAACGCACTTTGGAAACCGTGATTAAGATGAAATCCCAAAAGTAATACTGCAATGAAATAGAGAGCAGCATACCACCAGACTTGCAGCCATTCGGTTGTAATGGTATAAAGATCCAACTCACTACCTGAGTAATTGAACTTATACCAAATTGTTTGCAGATGAATTACTAAAAAGATAAATATGATGCTTCCGGTTATGAAAGCAGTGCGTGAAAAAACAGTTGTGTTCTTTCGTGATCCATTGACGGAATATCCTTGCGGTCTTGCCTGCTTATTTTCAATCCATAGACGCGTACCATTAAAAATGTGGAAAATAAAAATTGAAGCGAGAATAATTTCGATAACTCGAATAAATGGTTTAATACGCTCGAGTAGTCCCACATAATTGTTGAACGCATCTTTACCGCCGTACAAACTCATGTTTCCGGCGAGATGAACGATTAAAAAAAGCATAAGAGTCACACCGGTAATTGCCATCACCAATTTTTTACCAATGGATGAATTCAAGCTTTTCCAGACCCAGCCCATTAATTTTCTCCTCTTTTAAGATAGTTTGTTTTTAGAATAGATGTGGTTTGCTGAAATAATTTTTTGAAATGACTTTTTTCTGAAAAGAATATTTTTGCCACAGCGCTGGACTATAATTTTTAATCTCTACTTTAAGATAAAGCTAATAATGTTTTTTTTCAAAGAAGAAGTAGCTTTGTTTAATATTTAATTTTCTATCATTGCACAATTTTCCTTTCTTTTCTATCTTGCATCCGAAGTTCTTAAACATTTTGCGGTGTTCGTTTTGAACTCAATAGGGAAACCGGTGAAAGTCCGGTGCTGCCCCGCAACTGTAAGAGACATAAAAAGTCGTTTGACATAATGCCACTGGTACTTCGAGTGAAGAACGTAGAACGAAGAGTATTAAAATACTCGGAACTCTACACTCATCGTTCTACACCCAATCCGGGAAGGCGTTAAACGATGTCTCAAGTCAGGAGACCTGCCGCAGATATCACAAATTTATAAACCTTCGCGGGTAGAGGTTTTGGTTCATGAGTCTCCAGATCAATATTTCGAATCAATCTTAACATCACGCGAAGTTACAACTTTCTTAAAAGGAGTAACTTCTATGAAATATCTTCATTCATTTTTACTAATCTTTTTTCTGTTTCAGATTTTTATCTCAGCACAGCAATCAGATTCTGTTAAAACAACTTTATCGGAAATTGTTGTAACAGCTAATAAAACAGAAACCCCGTATTACGCTCTTGGCAGTTCTGTTTCAATTATTACTTCAGAAGAAATATCACGCCAAAATTTGCGAACTGTCGTTGATGTTCTTCGGGAAATGCCGGGACTTACCGTTACACAGCAAGGTGGACCGGGAAAACTTGCATACGTTTACATAAGAGGATCAAATTCAAATCATACGCTGGTAATTATTGACGGCGTTAAAATGAATGATGCTTCTTCTCCAAATAATGCATTTGATTTTTCTACGCTTAATACCAATGATGTTGAAAGAATTGAAATTGTTAGAGGTCCTCAAAGTACATTGTATGGTTCAGAGGCTATAGCAGGTGTAATAAACATAATTACAAAACGAGGAACTGATAAACCACAATTTAATTTTTCTGAAGAAGGCGGCTCCAACAATTATTACAGAGGAAATCTTTCCGCACAAGGGAAATATGGAATTCTTAGTTATGCAGTTACAGCAACCCGAAATGGAAGTGATGGTGTTTCTGCAAGCGATGCCCGTTTTGGTAATACAGAAAAAGATGGATACACGAACAATTCAATCTATTCACGTTTAGGTTTAGATCTATCATCAACTGCAAAGCTTGATATGATCTATAAGTTTACAAAAATGGAAACGGCGCTGGATCAAAATGAAAAATTTGGAGATGATCCTAATTTCAATTTTAATATTGAAGAACAACTTTTCAAAAGCGGATTAAATTTATCTTTCTTTGAAGGAAGATGGCAGCAGCAAATCAATGCTTCATTAGTAAAACGATTCAGCCATTCACTTGATCTTGTGGATCAAGCTCATCCTAATCTATCTTCAGACGGATTTAATAAAGCAGATCGTGTAAAATTCGATTGGCAGAACAATCTTCGTTTCATTGAAAATAATTTGGTTACGTTTGGAATTGAAACTGAAAATGAAAAAACAAATTCCAGTTATGTATCTACAAGCGATTGGGGACCGTTCGAAAGTATTTTTCCGGAACAATCCATAAGAACAACTGGCGTTTATTTACAAGATCAATTCAGTTATGAAAATTCATTATTTATCTCAGCCGGAGTTAGATTAGACAACAATCAAAAATTCGGAAGTGTAGCAACTTACAGAATTGCACCCGCTTATTATTTCAATTCAACAAACACAAAACTTAAAATGTCCTTCGGAACCGGCTTTAAAGCGCCCTCTCTCTTTTATCTTTTTGATCCGGTATTTGGTAATCCGGATTTACAGCCCGAGAAAAGTATCGGTTGGGATGCGGGTTTTGAACAATATTTTTCACAAGGAAAATTCAGCATTGCACTTACATATTTTAATTTGAAACTTGAGAACATGTTTGGATTTGATGCTAACTTTAGAACAGTAAATATTGCAAAAGCATCTTCACAAGGTTTTGAAGTTGTGGCATCGGTTTTTAATCTCAATAATTTTTCGGCAAATGCTAATTACACTTTTACAAAAACAAAAGATGAATATGAATTAAGTGCCGATTACGGAAAAGCTTTATTGCGAAGACCAAAACATCAAGCTTCTTTCAATATAAATTACAAGTTGAATGCAAATATGAATTGGAACATGCAGTTCCTTCATGTGGGCGAACGGGAAGACAAAGATTTTTCAACTTTTCCCACAGAACGGGTTGTTATACCTGATTACACTTTAGTTAATTTATCAGTATTGTATAAATTATTTAGTTACTTAGAATTAACAGGTAAGATCGAAAACCTATTTGATAAGCAGTATGAAGAAGTGTTGTATTATGGTACGCTCGGAAGAAGTTTTTATGTGGGACTGAATTT
Organism: Ignavibacteriales bacterium; assembly: GCA_026390775.1. NCBI lineage: Bacteria > Pseudomonadati > Ignavibacteriota > Ignavibacteria > Ignavibacteriales > Ignavibacteriales bacterium. The sequence continues at coordinate 127,722 of JAPLFF010000008.1, forward strand.
AAATTTATAATTAACTACTGATACTAGGTACTTGATGCCGGTATTTTCCAGCATCAAGTATCCTGTATCTAGTACCAATAAAATTAACCTCGACCCATTCCTTGTCTTCTTTGAGCCGCTTCTTCTTGAATCTTTTTAAATTCTGCTTTTTGTGTATCATCCAGAAGTGTTTCAATTTTCTTATTAGTTTTTTCTCTTAAACCCATCATTGCTTCTCGCATTGACTCCCTATCACCGCCGCTATTATCTCTAAGTTTCTGCATTTCGCCCATTTGATCTTTAAGAATAGTATCAACTTTATTGAATTGAGCATCTGTGAGTTTCAGTCTTTCTTTGTAGTTTTGGAGTTGCTGCTTCATTCGTTCTTGCGGATTCATACCTCCCATACCCTGAGAAAATGATTGAGTTGTAAAACCGAATAAGAAGAGTACCGACAAAATAACTACGAATTTTGCTTTCATGTTGCCATCCTATTTGTTGTATGTGATTAAAATAATTAACGTGATCTATTCAAACAATTTAAAAAGTGTTAAATCTATTTAATAAGAATCATCTTTTTAACAATTTCTTCGGAACCAGCTTTTAGTTATTCTATGATTAATTGACATTTGATGTTAACAGAAAGTTTAATCACGTTAGAGATAAATTATTATAGACGTTTAAAAATGTGATGTACATTAATTTTTCAAAGATTGAAAAGTATTGTTTTAATAGAATCAGTTGCCCGAGTCGTAATAACCCGGGCAATTAATCATTAACAATTATTGCTGCATACCTGCTAAGTGAATTGCGTTGAAGAGTAGTTTAAATGTCCCGAATGTTTGATGACGATTCTGAACTTTGAAACCAAATAAAATTACATGGCCATTTTTTTGTTTAACATCAACTACTGCATTTCGTTTGAATAGATAATCTTCGCCTAACAAAAATCCAGACTTTAATAAATTACTTGCTGGATACCTTGCTATAACGCTCCGATCAAAAGGTCCGAACGGTGTTGATGTTGTAAAAGCCATATTATCACTTAAATAACCGATTGACTCTCTATCCATTCCGTAACCAATTGGGTTTGTATTATCAACACTAATTCTAATTAAAGAACCGGGACAATAAAAATCATCGCTCTTAACATTTCTTAAAACATTAGTTACTTTCAGACCCAAGTCTTCAATTGCAAAATTACACGCCTGTCCAAGAGTTAATACATAACCGCCGTCTTTTTCAATAAATGTTTTTAGATTTTCAACTCCCTCTTTTTCAATTCCTCCTTCATATTCCGGCGGTTTTGGTCTGGAGAAACGTGCATTGTCACCACTTGGTTTTCCGGTTTTAATTATGTCTCCGGACATATCGGGAAATATGATAACATCAAAATTATCTTTTAGTTTTTTATTCTTGAAATCTTTGTTCACGATAGATGAAAATTCAAACTGATAATTTTCCAAAAGTAATCTTGTCCATCCTTCATCCATACTTGCAGAATAAGATTTATACAATCCTACGCGAACTTTTTTTAATTCTTTTAATTTTGATTTATCAGTTATATCTGTAGAAATTAGTTTTAAGTGAAGTTCATTTGCTAATTCTTTAACTGCTTTTGTTGATTTATCATTTACAGGAACAAAAACAGATCCGTCATCAAACTCGTTTGAACCGCTCTTGATTTTTTCGTTATTCCAATAGACTTCAATATTTTCTTTTTGAAGTCTGTTAATAAAAGTCGAATTTGCATTTAATCCTGCTGGAGAGACAAAGTAATTCCCCTCCGAAGGTATTATTGCTGATTGATATAGAGGACCATTTATAATTTTCGCATCAATTTGAACTGGATCATTAACTGTAAAAAACTTTACACCCATTTGATATGGAAGCGTCCAGCCGGCAACATCATAGGGACGCAACGGGGTTTCGTTTCTTGTTCTTCTAAGATCGGGATAAGTTTGTTCTTCGAAGAGATCTTTAACATATCTTCCATTCGGTTGTGCTAAAAATATTAAATAACTGTTTGCCGGATAGATTGTGTTACCAACTTTAAATTCCTTTTCAGAAAATTGAACTTCAACACCTCCCATTTGAAGTTTTTCGATCATCAACGAAGTGGTAACGGGATCTTTTTGATCTCTTGGAATTATATACGCATAAGGATTTCCTTCTTTTCCTTTTTCAATTGCATCTTTACACATTGTATAATAAGTTTTTAGTAAATCTTCCTTGAACATAGCAGATGTTTCAAGCAAACTGTAAGTAAGACCAAGTTCATAATCAACGATATCAAGCAGCCGCCACCAGCCGCCGCGCCATGGCGAAGGATAATTTGTTCGAATATCATAAGTTGTAATTTCTTGAGTTGCTTTTACTTCGGATGAATCAATAAAGATTGGACTTGCAACATTACAGCTTGCCATTTCTGATAGCATTCCGATTTGATTATGCCACAAAGAATTCTCAGTTGCACCTTCCCAGTATGCATCATATAAAGCTTGATCTATCACGCCGGTATATTTTTTCTTTTCTAGATCAAGTGCAGACATTCCGCCAAGAATTTTTTGCCATCTCCAAATAAGCGGATTCACATTTGGATTTATCGGATCTTTATAAGGTACTACAAAAAGTCTTGCACCATTACTGCCCATTTGATGTTCATCTAGCCAGATCTGCGGAAACCATTCTTGAAATGCAACCTTAACAACATTTTGTGTTTCTTTTAGATTGAACATAAACCAATCGCGGTTGTCATCATGCCCGGCATAAGGATGATATAAGAATGGTAATGAAGCTCCGTCATATTCGGTATTTAAATATTTGTTATACCAATCAACAACCATCGTAGTACCATCGGGATTTATTGAAGGCATTATGATAAAGATAACATCGTTAAGAGCTTTATTGGATTTTTCCGGAGCCGTTCCGCTTGCAAGTGTGTATGCAAATTCCATAGACATTTGTGATGAAGCAATCTCCGTAGAGTGGATGTTGCAAGTAACTAGTACTACAACTTTTCCGTCTTTGGTTAACTGTATAGCATCAGCATCATTTATTTTGCGAGGATCGGAAAGTTGTTGAATTATTTTTTTGTATTTATCAATTAACTTTAAATTCTCGGGCGAACTGATTATAGCCATGAACATTTCTTTACCGAGAGTTGTCTTACCGATAACTTGATAAAGAATTTTATCGGAGTTTTCGAAAAGGTGCTTAAAATATTTTGTGATCATTGCATAGTCAGCAATTTTATAATCAGCGCCAACTTTGAATCCAAGAAATTCTTCTGGTGATTTTAAATTCTGTCCGATTACAAACGAGAAAGAAACAAGTAACAAAACTGATAACAGCTTTCGCATTATTCCTCCGTCTAATTATTTCGTTGAGAACTTATAAGTAGTTGACTGTCTATAAGGTAATATCTTACTTGCTTTCAAAACAGTTGAAGGCCAATCCGGTTTGTTTGGAGAATCCGGAAAATGCTGGGTTTCTAAACACAATCCAGTTCTATATTGATACATAACTCCATTCTTACCTTTTACTTTTCCGTCAAGAAAATTACCGCAATAGAATTGAATGCCCGGCTGATTTGTCCACACTTGCATAAATCTTCCGGAAGTTGGTTCATATACAGTTGCAATCATCGGTTCAAGTTCTTGATGTTTATTCAAAACCCAATTATGATCGTAGCCAAGACCAAATTTTAATTGTTCATAATTTTCATTTATACGTGCACCAATCTTTGTCGGTTTGCGGAAATCCATAGGTGTATTAGTTACATCGGCAAACTTACCTGTAGGAATCAAACCTTTATCAACAGGAGTAAATTTATTGGCATCAATCATTAATTCATGATCAAGAATTGTTTTGTTTGGATCTCCAGTTAAATTAAAATATGAATGATGTGTGGGATTTATGATCGTGTTCTTATCACTCAATGCTGTATAGTTGATTGAAAGTTCATTGTCTTTAGATAGATTATAATTAACTGTTATTTCAACTGTACCGGGATATCCTTCTTCACCATCCTTACTTATATATTTCATTGCTATAAAAGAACCGCCCATTAAATTATTGTACTTAATATTACTATAACCAAGAACTTGCCAAACTTTTTTATTAAATCCGTTCGTTCCACCATGAAGATGATTTTCTCCATTATTGATTGAGAGTTGATATTCTTTTCCATCCAATTTGAATTTACCTTTTCCAATTCTATTTCCATATCTGCCAACAATCGCACCGAAATAAGATTTGTCAGCTTCATATCCCTCAATGTTATCATACCCTAAAACAACATCTTCATATTTTCCATTTCTATCCGGTGCTGTTAATGAAACAACCGTTGCACCGTAATTAGTAATTTTCACCGTCATACCGTTTTTATTCGTAAGAGTGTAGATATAAACAGTCTGTCCGTCAGCAGTTTTACCAAATAATTCTTTCTTCACTTCCATTTCTGCACTTGTCTCCTTATTCTTGCATGATGTTGAGAAAAGATTAACTAATAGAAAGAAACTTACCAAAGCATAATTCATAAATATTTTTGAAAATGATTTCATAATTATCCCTCGCCATTTTATTTATTTAAGAAAGATTTTTCACTGAGAATAATCATTTTTTGCTGAAAGATGAAATGTTAAGTTATCAATGTATTTACTTTCATGAGCTTTCAGAAATATATTTTCTCTTAGTGAACTTCCTATTACCCCTACAAAAATAATGATTTAATTAAAATCCGCTATGCATTTTCCCGATTTATTTTCTTTTGATTATCTTTAATCTTAATAAAACATTGAATACAAATGAAGTCACAAAGCAAAATTTTGTTGATCTTATCAGTAGCAGTATTGTGTTTTCTCTTTCTATTAATACATTTGCTTAATATCCAGCCGATTATAACTTACTCAATCATTTATATATTTTCCTCCATTATTTTTGTTTTCATTAGTTGGCTGATTCTAAAAAACGAGATCCCTTTCAGTTATGTCGTCGGGCTGGTTGCGGTTGGAATTTTGCTTAGAGTAAGTTTTGTTTCGATTAATCCAATTGGTTCTGATGATTATTACAGATACATGTGGGATGGAAAAGTTCAGTCAAGCGGAATCAATCCTTATCTTTATTTGCCAAATGATCCTTCATTGCAAAACCTCCATTCAGAGACTATACCAAAATTTGTCAACAATCCTGATATGAAAACAATTTATTTCCCTTTGAGTCAATGGTTGTTTTATGCGAGCTACTCATTAAGCGGAGAAGCTATCTGGGGATATAAATTATTATTGCTCATTTTCGAATTGATAACTTTATCAGCTCTATTTCTTTTAATAAGGAAAATGAATCTCCCCGATAAAAATATTTTACTTTATGCATTATGTCCTCTGCCCATTATACAATTTTCCCTCGATGCTCATCTTGATGGTTTTGGATTACCTCTTTTAATCCTTGCATTATTCTTCTATTTGGATAATAAAAAAATACTCTCATTAATTTTTCTCGGATTATCTTTTTCAATAAAACCTGTAGGACTTCTTTTTCTTCCTATTCTCTTTTTCTACGAAAAAAAATTACCGGGAAGAATTAAAGTTATATTTATTCCAGCAATTGCATTTAGTGTCCAGTTTATACCCTATATTTTTTCTTCCAATCCATTTGAAGCATTTTTTATTTACGCTAAGCATTGGACATTCAACGGAATTGTATTCAATATCATAGATTCATTCATTCAGAATAATCAAACGACAAGAATTATCTGCGGAATACTTTTAGTGATTTGCCTACTTCCGTTTATTTTCAATAAACTTGATTTGCTACAAAAATATTATTATTCGTTATTACTTCTTTTCATTTTCTCTCCGGTTGTTCATCCGTGGTATATTGCTTGGCTTGCAGTGCTGCTTCCTATACTTCCAAGATGGAGTGGAATTTTCTATGTTGGTTTGAGTTCTTTAACTGTGTTTACAGTTTTGAGTTACCAACTAAATGGTCTGTGGAAGGAATACCCGATTGTATTGATATTGGAGTACATCCCAGTCATTTCAATTTTTATTTACGAACTAAGGAAAGAAACGAAATTGTTTTTTGGAAGGCAAAATAAATTAATCGGCTAATGCTCAATTTTATACTTTTTGATTTTCGAAATTAAATTTACTCTTGATATATGCAGTATCTCCGCTGCTTTTGAACGATTCTTGTTAGTAAATTCTAGAACATGCTTAATATGATTTTTTTCCATTTCTTCTAAAGATTGTGGTATAATTTCTCCGTCTAACTCACCATAGGAATTATTATTCTCCAAGAAGTAATTCGGAAGTGACTTTTTATGCAGTTCGTTTGTACTTTCAACAATTATGGCGCTGTTAATTAAATTCATTAGCTCTCGAACATTACCCGGGAAAGAATAACTCATAAAACAATTTAATACTTGTAAAGAAATTTTTTCTACATTCTTTTTGTACTTTTCATTGAACATATTAAGAAAATAATTTGCCAATAATTCGATATCACCTTTTCTTTCTCTTAACGGAGGAAGGTTGATCGAATTAATGTTCAGTCTGAAAAATAGGTCTTTTCTAAAATTTCCTTTTTTAATTTCTTCAAAAAGATTTTTATTAGTTGCGGCGATGATCCTTACATCTGCCTTGATATTCTTTATTGAACCGAGCCGATAAAATTCTTCATCCTGCAGTACTCGCAGAAGTTTCACTTGAATAGGTAAAGACAGTTCGCCAATCTCATCTAAAAATAATGTGCCTCCGTTAGCATCTTCAATAAAACCGACTTTATCACTAGAAGCTCCGGTAAATGCGCCTTTTTCATGACCAAAAAATTCTGATGAAAATAGTTCTTGAGCAAATGCGCCGGCATTAACGGCTACAAATTTTTTATTCCGTCTGTTGCTAATTTTATGAATTGCTTGAGCAATCAGTTCTTTCCCGGACCCGCTTTCTCCCCAAATTAAAACGCTGTTATCTGTTATGGCAAATTTTTCAACGTAATGAAAAATTTTAACCATCTTTTCATCTTTAGTTATTATATTTTCAAAAACATCTTTATAAGCTAGTGTATTTAATGATAATCGCTGCGTTATGCCGCCTTCGTTCAATTCAAGTTTTCTCTTATCTAACGCTGTCTCGATAGTTTTGATTAATCTTTCTTCCTCAATTGGTTTAAGCATGTAATCGTAAGTTCCCAACTTCATTGCGGAAATAGCAAGATCAATATCTTCAACGCCTGTAAGTACAATTGTTGTTATGTTAATTTTATTTTCAGTGATATGTTTTAAAATATCTAGTCCGGTTATGTTCGGCATATCCATATCTAATAATAATAGATCATATTTCCCGGAATCCAAAAGATTAAAAGCCAGTGTGCTGTCTTGCAAAGTTTTTATTTGATACTTTCTGGTTTGCAGCAAGAAAATATTTAAGAAATTAAGAACTGCTTGATTATCATCAATAACTAAGATTTTATTCATCTTTTTCTGCATATGTTTTGATTGGGAAATGAATTGTAAATGTAGTACCAACTCCTAATTTTGAATCTACATTTATATATCCGTTATGATCTTTAATTATTCCATAAGTGATTGATAATCCTAATCCAGTACCGCCTTTATTTCGCTTAGTAGTAAAAAACGGGTCGAAAATATTTTTTATTGTAGTTTCATCCATGCCGCAGCCGTTATCCATAATAGTCAATAATACTTCTTTTTTATTTTCTTCATAACCGGTTTTTATTACAATTTGTCCTTCACTTTTTTCAATTGCTTCAGAAGCATTCATCACTAAATTTAATATCACTTGCTCAATCTTATTAATATTACCCTTAAACGCTGGTAAGTTTTCTGCAAGAATCATTTCCAACTCTGCGTATTTCTTTACATGTTTTCTTGTGAGAGTAAGATTATTTTTAATGATATAATTCAGATCAATATTATCAGTTAGCGTTCCATCATCTTTTTTGGCAAAGTTTCTCAAATCACCAACGATTTTTTTTGTCCTGTTGGCACCATTAATCATATCCGTAATTAATGTAGAAATGTTATCCTTAAAAACATCGTAATCTAATCGTGCAATTTTTAAATCCCTTTTAGTTGAATAATAATTATCAAGAACCGGAAAGATATCATCTAATGCTTCTTGTATGATTTTTAAATTTCCAAGTATAAACGTATTCGGATTGTTGATTTCATGAGCAACTCCGGCAACAAGTTTACCCAGTGATGCTAATTTATACGATTGTAAAAGTTGGGCTTCCATTCTTTTCTGAACTGTTATATCTCTGCAAACTTCCAAGACTCTATCAACTTTGCTGTCCTGATCGAAGATTGGATATGATCTTAGTGTATAATAAATATCGCCTCCATCCTTTTCTTCCAAACAATTTTGTGCGGATTTAAAAGTATTTAAAGCCGGACAATTTGCGCATTGTTCGTTTTGTCCAAACAATTTATTATAGCATTTGCCTGAATCGCCTATATCATCTTTATTCGACATTATAATATTGAACTCATGATCTATAACAACTATGCGGTCTGAAATTGCGCTGAAGAAAGTACGAAGTTTCTCTTGTTTCTGATGGCACTCTTCTGTTAACCTTAATAAGGTTTCATTTTTGGCAAGTAATATTTTTTTCTGTTTTTCAAGATTTATTGTTTTCTCCGATTCTTCTATAGCCCTTGCAAACTTACCTGCGATCTCATTTATCATACTCTGTTCTTCTTCGAGAAAACCAACATTACTTTTTAGTAATACTTTAATCTCTCCATGTTTTTTATTATTAACATTTATATCAGAAAAATAAATCGAATTAATTGTTTTGGGATTCCACGAAGTATCACCAAATATCTTTTTACCAATTTCAAAATTGATTATCACATCATTAGGAAATTGAAAGGCGGCTTGAACATGCCTAATACATTTTTCCAACGCTTCGTTAATTGATTGAGGGGCTTCTAATTCCTTGCTAACATTATATAGGCAACGTAATTCTTTTACTCTTTCTTTCAGATCATGTTCGATTCTTGTTATCTCTACAACTTTATCTTTCGGTGTTAAAAGAATGTGCGGGTCCAAATCAAAATTAAGAGGGAATAAAATATATTCTTCTTTAATTCCGTTTAATTTAATTGTATGCGGTTCTAGATCAGACTTGACTTGTTCAATAGTTTCAAAAAGTGTTTTCGATTTATAGTTAGATTGGTGAGAATCATATAATAAACCGGTAATATTTTTTTCAGAAATATTTAATAACCGTTTAAGAGCATTACCTTCAAATACTACTTCATTGTTCCGATCGAATATTAACACATGATCAAATAATTCGTAAATCAATTTGTAGCTGGTTGTTTTTAGCATAATCTAAACTAATTGCATTTTGACATTTGAAACATAATAATTCTCTGGGAAATGAATTACAGGTTTGATCGCTTCAAAAGTTGTTAAGTCTGATTTGTTTAATGAGAATTTTAATTTCTTTTGCGTAAAATCATTATCAGTCACGTTTTCAATCCATGATTTTTCAATTTCAATTGAACTGTAAAATTTATTTACTCTTTTTATTTCATCAAAAATTTCATCTATTGTTCTATGCTGAAATCCCGATGAAAAGTGGTTGGCCAGTTTCTCAATTATTTCCCAATTCATGATTTCATTATTATCAATAAATTTTTTCGCTTTTTGCAGTGTATTATCGCAGCGTGTGAAAGTTCCATCTTGTTCCAGATATGTCCGAGCAGGCAATACTACATCAGCTTCATAAACGGAGTCGGTGTAAAATGAATCACTTACAAGTAAAAATTCTAAATTGCTTAGGAATTTTCTATTGATATTAAATGCAACCGGGTCTTCTCCAAAAACTATTGCAGCTTTTATTTCACCATGATTCATTTTATTTTCAAGATCAACTTTTTTGAAAATTGAATTCAGATTTACTCCCCACTTATTTCCGATCCTTTCTATCTCACCTAATTCATCATGTTTTACGTAACCGGGCAAGTAATTAGGATTAACACCCATATCTAAAAGTCCGGTTGAGTTACAATTATCTCTTAGTAAAATTATTCCGTTGTTTTCCCGATTAATTCTTCCAGTCATTAATAAGAAATTGCCAATTGCTCTAAGATCATTATTTGATTTCTCCCTTGTAGAATCCTGATTATAAATGAAAACAATATTCGAATTTATGTTTTTGGTTATATCAAAAAGCTGATTGAATTTATCACGATCAATATTTATCAATTCCATAGCTTCATCCAGATTCATCATCTCGAGTTTGTTTTTAAATTTATCGAAATGTTCTGTTTTAGAATTAATAAAATTGTTGTCAATTGAATCACATTCAACAAATAATTTCATTAAAGCATCAAGTAAAAGTGTATTTGTTCCTTTTGTGCTGTCTAACCAAAGGTCAGAATGTTTAACTAATCTCATCTCTGATGAATTTATAACAACTAATTTTGTCCCTCCTTTTTGAGCGTCTTTTATCTTCAATTCCATAATCAAATTTTCTTCGGAGAGATTTGAATTTATTACCACAATCACATCAGCATTTTTCAAATTGTCCATGGTAGTTGTTGAAATAGTATAATTTAGAGACTCATCAAGTACATCTAATTCTTTATTCTGAAACAGATTGGAAAAACTGGAGATATTGTTATTCTTTAGACTAACACGTGTAAATTTTTGAAGTAGATATAATTCCTCATTAGATAAATTCGGAGATGCAAAAACCGCAACAGAATCTTCTCCATATTTATTAATTATTTCTTTTATTTTTTTCTCTGAATAAATAATTGCTTCGTCAACTCCAACTTCGTGCACCAAATTATCTCTTCTAATAATTGCGTTGTTCACTCTATTTTTATTCATCAAATAACGGTGTCCGAATCTTCCTTTAACACATAGATAGCCTTTGTTATGAGTATTTATTATTTCCTCTGTAGAATTGGATACGTAGAAAATATCATCATTAATTTTTTTGAAATTGACTTTGCATCCGACAGAGCAAAAACCGCAAACAGTCTCATGATTTTCTTTTGGTAATGTTCCCATAACTTTAAATGGGAATTTTTCGCTGATCGCCCCGGTCGGGCAAACATCAATGCAGTTACCGCAAGTAATACAATTCGTATCCAGCAGCGGTTTTTCCATTGCGGGTTTAACCACCGATTTGAATCCTCGGTAAACAAACCCAAGTGCAGATACTTTTAAAATTTCCGTACATGTTCTTACACATTTGCCGCAGTTAATACATTTATTCGGATCTAAAGAAATAAAAGGATGTCTGTTGTCAACTAAATATTTTTTAGTTTCACCAATGTATTCCGAAATGTCCAGATTAAATTCTTCCGAATATTTTCTAAGGGCGCAGTCGTAATATTCTGCACAGCCGCATTCCAAACAACGCGCACATTCATTCAGCGACTGCTCTTCAGTAATTCCCAAATCAACCTCATCAAAAGTGTGAATTCTATCGGTCACATTTAACTCTGCCATTTTTTCTCGTGCTAACTTTTTGATCTGAGAAAATTCCCTTTCGGATAATTCACCAAATCTATTTTTCGAACTCAAGAAATTTTTTTCAAATATTTTTACCGTTCCAAATTCTAAGTAACTCATAATTGATTGTGCCGCTTGTTTGCCTTGAGCAATAGAACTGATTGCAGTTAATGGACCCGTTACTGCATCACCTCCGGCAAATACTCCGGGAATTGAGGTGGCGAGAGTTTTTTTATTTACCGTTATGGTTCCCCATTTTTCAAGTGAGCAGTTTTTATCAAGATTTACAAAAGCTGTATCCACTTTCTGACCAATCGCACCGATAAGAAAATCGCATTCAACAATAAATTCCGACCCTTCAATCGGAACAGGCTGCGGCCGCTCTCCGGGTTTTGCTGCTTCAAGTTTTTGCCTTAAGCATTCTATTCCTTTTAATTTTTTATTCTCAGCAACAATTGCTTTAGGATTTGTTAAAAATAGAATTTCAATTCCTTCTTTTTGTGCTGCTTTAATTTCTTCATGATGTGCAGGCATTTCTTTTATACTTCTTCTGTAAACGATTTTTACTTTTTCAGCACCGCATCTCAACGCAGTTCTAGCAGCATCAATTGCTGTGTTGCCGCCGCCTACAATTACAACTGTTCCATTTAGTTTAGGAACATTTCCATTTTCAACTTCACGCAAGAAACCTATTCCGTCAAAAACTCCTTCGGTTTCATTTTCACCTTTAAGTCCCATTGTTGATGCTTTGTGCGCACCGACTCCGACAAATACAGATTCAAATCCTTTATCCATCAATTCTTTTATTGAAATATCTTTACCTAATTCAATTCCGGTTCTTACATCAACACCAAGATCAAGAATCCAATTGATCTCGTCATCAAGAACTTTTTTCGGCAGACGGTATTCTGGGATTCCGTACCGCAGCATTCCACCAAGTTCAGGAAGTTTTTCAAAAATTGTAGGAGAATAACCTTCGAGGGTAAGATAGTATGCGCAAGTTAATCCCGCCGGACCACCGCCGATGATTGCAACTTTTTTATTCTTTCTTGGTTTTAATTCAGGAATCCATTTGTCGCTGCTGTCAATATCCGCTATATATCTTTTCAAATAATTACAGCCGACCGGTTCATCAACAAAATTTCTGCGGCAGGCAGTTTCGCAATCTCTAACGCAAACTCTTCCAATTGATTGAGGCAGCGGATTATTTTCTTTTACCAATTTGATTGCATCTTTGTATTTACCGACAGAGATTAATGCGATGTATGATTGCGCATCAACTCCTGCAGGACAATTACTTTTACATGGACCAATACAATCTGCATAATGATTTGAAAATAGAAGTTCCAGCGCAGTTTTTCTCGCGCTCAAAACACTTTGGCTGTTTGTGTGAACTTTCATTCCATCGCGAACAAATGTCGCACATGATGGAGCGTGCTTATTCATTCCTTCAACTTCAACAACACAAAGATAACATGATGTAAAATGTTCAAGACGTTTATCGTGGCAGAGTGTTGGAATCTTATCTATTTTATTTTCATGAACAACTTCTAATATTGTCTTATCCGGAGTTGTTATAATTTCTTTATCGTTAATAATTACTTTTACATTTTCCATAATTCAGTCCTTAGAAGAATTTCAGTTTTTTATTACCGCGTCTAAATTGCATACATCGAAACAGCGACCGCACTTAATACACAATTCTTGATTGACGTAGTGAACCGCTTTCTTGCTTCCGGTAATTGCATTGGATGAACACGCTTTGATACAAAGTCCGCATCCTTTACAATTCACTTCGTCAATGGTATAATCAATTAATGCTGAGCAGCTATGCGCAGAACATTTTTTGTTTTGTATGTGTGCTTCGTATTCTTCCCTAAAATATTTGATAGTTGTTAAAACCGGATTTGGTGCAGACTGCCCCAGTCCGCAGAGACTGTTCTTTGTAATTTTGCTGGCTAAGTCTTGAAGTATTTCAACATCATTTTCTTTTCCTTTACCGATTGTAATTCTTTCTAGAATCTCCAGCATTCTTTTTGTACCAACTCTGCAGAATGTGCATTTACCGCAAGATTCATTTTGTGTAAAGTTTAGAAAGTAACGTGCTAGATCTACCATGCAGGTTGTTTCATCTAGTACTATCAATCCACCGGAACCCATTATTGCACCGGTGCGGACGATCTCATCATAATCTATTTTAAGATCTCCCATACTTGCCGGAATGCATCCGCCGGATGGTCCTCCCATTTGTACAGCTTTGAATTTTTTATCGTTCTTAATTCCGCCGCCGAGATCAAAAACAATTTCATTGATCGTCATACCCATCGGTACTTCTGCAAGCCCGCTTCTTTTTATTTTTCCAGCAAGCGCAAAAACTTTTGTCCCTTTACTTTTTTCAGTTCCCAGAGAAGAATATTTTTCCCATCCGTTATTAATTATCCATGGTATATTAGCAAATGTTTCAACGTTGTTGATGTTTGTCGGTTTATCCCATAAACCTTTGCTCGCAGGAAACGGAGGACGAAGCCGGGGAACTCCGCGCTTTCCTTCTATCGAAACCATCAGCGCAGTTTCTTCGCCGCAAACGAATGCACCGGCGCCTTCTTTAATTTTTATTGTGAAGTTGAACTTCAAGCCTAAAATATTTTTTCCTAAAAATCCTTTTAACTCGCATTGTTTTATTGCTGTCCGTAATCTTTTAATTGCAAGCGGATATTCTGCACGGCAGTAAATGTATCCTTCATCCGAGCCGATTGCATATGCTGCTATCATCATTCCTTCAAGGACAGAATGCGGATCTCCTTCCAAAACACTTCTATCCATAAATGCGCCGGGGTCACCTTCATCGGCATTGCAGATAATATATTTCTTTTCGCTTTTTTCTTGATTAGCAAATTTCCATTTCATCCCCGTTGTAAATCCGGCACCGCCTCTTCCGCGCAAACCGGATTTAATAATCAAATCAATAACCTCCTGTTGTGTAAAATTTTTCAATACTTTTTCTAAAGCTTTGTACCCGTCGTGTCCAATGTATTCGTCTATTGATGTTGGATCTATTACACCGCAATTACGAAGAACAATTCTTTTTTGATTTTTAAGAAAAGCATCTTCTTTTGAAACATCATTGCTTTTAATAATCCATTCAATAACAGGTTTATTATTTATTAAATGTTCATTTACTATTCTACCAACTTTATCAACAGTAACGTTTGAATAAAGGAAGCTATCGTTATCATCTACAACTTCAACCAACGCTTCTTCGTAGCACATTCCCATACAACCGGTTTCGTTAATCTCGATTTCAAGATTTTTTGTTTTTATCTCTTCTTTGAGTTTATTGAAAACCAATTCTCCGCCAGCAGAAATTCCACAAGTACCTAACCCAACTTTTACTTTTTTCATGACGCGATCCGGATTTTTTCTTCTGTTTTGTACTTCTTCAATATTTTTTTGACCTTATCCATTGTAAGATTTCCGCGCGTATCATCGTTTATCATAAGCACAGGGGCTAAAGAACAGCAACCTAAACATGCTACTGATTGCAAACTGAAAATGCCGTCATCGGTAGTTTCTCCAACAGTAATACCTAACTCATCTTGAAGAGCAGTTAGAATACTTTTAGCACCGTTAACATGGCAGGCTGTACCTTCGCAAATTCTTATAAGATTTTTACCGAGCGGTTTTAACCGGAATTGTGAATAGAAAGTTATTACGCCATAAATTTCTGCGGCGGGTATCCCAACTAATTCACTTATATAATAGATAACTTTTTCCGGAATATATCCGTATGAATCCTGCGCAGCTTGAAGCAGCGGAATGAGCGAACCATTTTGATGTCTCTTGTTAACAAGGTCAATTTTAAAATTTACAATGCTTTTTTTCTCTTGAACTTCTGTATCGTTCATGATTTTCACTCACATTAGTAGTTGATTAAGTGATTTTTACATTTCATAAATATTGATGATCGGATATTTTTTAATTTTTACAACGCCATCCAAGTTGACTAATTTATTTTCGAGAAATTTATCAATCTGGCCAAAGTGAGTTCCGCTTACCATCATTATTAAATTGAATTTCCCGGAAATGAAATCACAATAAACTACATTTTCCGTGAGTTTCAGTATTGGATAAATATCTTCGATCTTCTCTTTTTCAACTTCTACTAATACATATGAACAGACAGATTGACTTGAATCCCTTGCAGCACCAAGACTGGGAATCTCATTTGAAAGAGATATACCCGCCGAATTGATTATTTCTTTAATATTATCTGTCATCATCGGTACACTAACAGGAAGAAATTCAGCTTCTTTAATTCCATCCAGAGTTTGAATCTCTTTCTCAAATAGCTCTTTACATTTTTCGATGGAGTCAGATTGTACCAATAAAAAAATATCTACGTCGCCTTTTGTAGCATCACAATACAATACGTTTTCCATAAAGTATAATTTTTTATAAACTGCAAAGAAGTCGGCTTTAGGATCAACCTTCAAGAGCATATAGGCCGCAATTGTTTTTTCTTCCTTCTTTTCATGAATCTCTTTGTTTGGAGATTTCGGCTGCTTCTCAAGTATTCGGTTAATCTCAGCAGTTAGATCATCTACATCAAATGGTTTTTCGAGAAATGCATCTACCTTCAAATTATCAATCTCAGTCTCTTCAAGTTTATTAGCATAACCGGTAATGTAAATCATAGATGTGTTTGGATATTTTGATTTAATAATTTTACCGAGTTTGATTCCGTCTATATCCGGCAGTTGAATATCAAGTACTACAGTATCGAGTACAATATCATTCTTTTTGTAGAGATCAATTTTCTTTAGGGCATTAATACCGTTTTCGCTCAGATCAACATCAATCCCTCTCTGATTTAATCCGAGAGAAAGTGATCGCCTTAATGAGGGCTCATCATCAATTAATAAAATTCTCTTTTGCATTTTAGGTTTCTCCTTGTTGAATAATTGCACTTATTCAAGCAAGGAACATACCAGCTTGTAATACACAAATTGAGTTGATAATGAGAAGTTCTTGATGATGATGATTTTCAGGAGTGTTAAAATATTTTGCAGTTATTCTGTAAGACTAATCATGTCAATAAGATAGATGATGTAAAATAATTTTACATCGTGTAAACAAAAAAGCCCGACTAATTATGTCGGGCTTTACAAAAAATGAAATGTTCATTTTATCAAATCTTATTTAAGCCATTCTTCAATTTTCTTAGCTACTTGTTCCCCAGTAAAGCCAAATTTTTCTGCTAAAGTTTGATAAGGAGCCGAAGCACCGAATCCAGTCATTCCAATGGTTAATAATTTATTTCTAAACAAATCTCCCCAACCGGTCATAGATGCAGCTTCGATTACTACAACCGGAACATTATCGGGAACAATTTTCTTTTTGTAATCTTCATTATGTCTTTCAAAAATTTCTTTTGAAAGAATAGAAATGACTCTAACTGATAATTTGCCTTCCAGTAATTTTTGTGCAGCAATAGCGACTGGCAGTTCAGAGCCGGTAGATGCAATAACCAAATCAACATTCTTTCCATTTTCTTGTGATACCACATATCCGCCTTTCAAAACTTCTTTAGGATCAAAATCTAGTCCTCGAACAATCGGATCAATTTTCTGTCTTGTAAGAATTAATGCAATCGGTCCACCTTTATGATATAAAGCATAATACCAAGCGGCGGCAGTTTCAATTCCGTCTGCCGGTCTTAAGACGGTAACGTTTGGAATTGCACGAAGTACAGCTAAATGTTCAATCGGCTGATGAGTAGGTCCGTCTTCACCGAGAAAAATACTATCGTGAGTAAAAACATAAACAACGGGTAATCCCATAATAGCAGCAAGTCTAATTGAAGGGCGCATGTAATCTGAAAAAACTAAAAAAGTTGCACCAAAAACTTTGAAGCCGCCGTAAAGTGTAATGCCGTTAAGAATTGAACCCATCGCATGTTCACGGATTCCAAAATGAAAATTTCTTCCTTCAAATTTTCCGGGAGCGATTGCGCTGTAGTTTTTCATTAAAGTATTTGTTGAAGGAGCGAGATCTGCAGAACCGCCGATAAAATTAGGAACAAGCTCTGCAATTTTCTGAATTACCTTACTTGATAATACGCGTGTTGCATTTGCTTCCTTACCAGCGGCATTTAATAATTCTTCATAAAGATTTTCAGGCAACCATCCATTCTGATATTTGTTAAACAATTCTGCTTTGTCGGGATTTTCTTTTTCCCACGATTCGAATTTATCAGTCCAATTATAGTATTCATTTATTAATAACTTTTTTGTCGCTCCAAATAAATTTTTAACTTCATCAGGCACATAAAAATCTTGCTCGTAATTCCATCCCAAATTCTTTTTGGTTTCAGCTAATTCTTCTTTGCCTAAAGGTGAACCGTGAACTTCAGGCGTATCAACTTTATGCGGACTGCCAAACCCTATGTGAGACTTTGTTATGATGATAGTTGGTTTTTCTTTTTCGCTCTGTGCAATTTTAATTGATCGGCGAATACCATCATGATCATAAGCATCAATCTGCAGAGTTTGCCATCCGTAAGCTTCAAATCTTTTTGCAATATTTTCCGAAAAAGTTAGTTCAGTATTTCCTTCAATTGTTATGCTGTTATCGTCATAAAAGTAAATTATGTTACCGAGTTTCAAATGTCCGGCAATCGAAGCAGCTTCGTGAGAAATTCCTTCCATCAAACCGCCGTCACTAACAATTCCGTAGATGTAATGATTTCCAAACAATTGATTTTTATCATCGTTGAATCTAGCGGCAATCATTTTTGATGCGATCGCCATTCCGACACCGTTTGCAAATCCTTGTCCCAACGGACCAGTTGTAGTTTCCACTCCTGGAAGATGATTGTACTCGGGATGACCCGGTGTTCTGCTTCCCCATTGCCTGAAAGATTTTAAATCATCAATTGTTACAGCATATCCGCTAACATGTAGTAAAGAATATAAAAGCATTGAACCATGACCTGCAGACAAAACAAAACGGTCCCTGTTCACCCATTTAGGTTCATCGGGATTATGTTTTAAAAATTCGCTCCATAAAACTGACGCAACATCAGCCATACCCATCGGCATTCCGGGATGACCTGAATTTGCTTTTTGAACACCTTCAGCCGCAAGGAGTCGAATTGTATTCGCAGCTAATTTTTCTACACTCCCATCTAAATAATTTTTCATTTCCATAAAAAGTTAACCTTGTTTTGGATTTAAAATTAAACTGAATAAGTTGTTGATGCGGTTTTTCCGCCGTGTCCCGTCCAATTTGTATGGAAAAATTCTCCGCGCGGTTTATCAATTCTTTCATAAGTATGCGCACCAAAAAAATCCCTTTGCGCTTGCAACAGATTAGCGGGTAATTTTTCAGTTCGGTAACCGTCAAAATAATTTAACGCTGTTGTCATGGAAGGAATCCAAATTCCATTTAGAACAGAAGCGGCAACGACTCTTCTCCAAGCTTCTTGAGAACTTTCAATTTTCTCTTTGAAGAATGGATCTAACAATAAATTTGAAAGTGCCGGATTTTTATCGAATGCTTCTTTGATCTTGCCGAGAAATACTGAACGAATGATACAACCGCCGCGCCACATCAAAGCAATTCCGCCATTGTTTAAATTCCATTTGTATTCTTCCGCGGCAGCTTTCATCAACACGTAACCTTGAGCATAAGAAACTAGCTTCGAAGCAAATAACGCTTTGCTAATATCTTCGATGAACGCTTTTTTATCACCTTCAAATTTCGGTTTTGGTCCGTGTAATATTTTTGATGCTTCAACTCTTTCATTTTTCATTGCAGAAAGATTACGGCCAAAAACTGCTTCCCCGATTAAAGTTAAAGGAACACCGGCATCAAGCGAAGCATTCACAGTCCATTTACCTGTTCCTTTTTGTCCTGCCGTATCTAAAATTTTATCAACCAACGGTTTTCCGTCTTCATCCTTGAATGCAAGAATATCTCTTGTAATTTCTATTAGATAACTATTCAACTCGCCTTTATTCCATTCCTTAAAAACTTCATGCATTTCATCTGCAGACATTCCAAGCAAGTTGCGCATAATTAAATATGCTTCGGTAATTAACTGCATGTCGCCGTATTCAATTCCGTTGTGAACCATTTTAACAAAATGTCCCGCACCGTCTTCACCAACCCAGTCACAGCACGGAGAACCGTCTTCAACTTTTGCAGCGATTGATTGAAAGATAGGCTTAACAAATGGCCATGCAGCTTTTGAACCACCAGGCATAATTGACGGACCTTTTAATGCGCCTTCTTCTCCGCCGGAAACTCCAGTGCCGATGAACAACAAACCTTTGCTTTCCAAATATTTTGTTCTTCTAATTGAATCCGTAAAATGTGAATTACCGCCATCAATAATAATATCGCCTTTATCAAGATGAGGAACTAGCATTTCAATTAGATCATCCACGGCTTGCCCGGCTTTTACCATCATCATAATTTTTCTGGGTGAGCTTAAACTATCAACTAATTCTTCAATCGAATGAGCACCAATAAATTTTTTTCCCTTACCGCGTCCGTTTATAAAATTATTTACCTTGTCAACAGTTCTATTATATACAGCTACAGTAAAGCCATGACTTTCCATATTTAATACAAGGTTTTCTCCCATTACGGCAAGACCTATCAAACCTATATCTGCTTTATTCATATTATGTTATTCCTGTTTCTAAATTAAATAATAAAATTCAACCTTTGTCCCACAAAGTTTAAGTATAAAAATTTTTGCAATCAAATATTCAATGACCAGAGGTGTTTTATATCTTTTTAAATATATTTATTAGTGGGTTTTTAATTCGATTCTATCACACTTGTACCATTACCAATTGAAGTAATGTATGTTTTCAAATTCAGATTAAATTTTTGTTTATACTTCTCAGAAATAATTTTCTTAGTCTCATCTACAACATTATTTTCTATCAGATTAATTGTACACCCACCAAATCCTCCGCCCATCATTCTTGAACCGTAAACACCGGGATTATCCGTTGTAAGCTCTACCAAATAATCTAATTCTTTACAGCTTACTTCGTAATCTTTGCTTAATCCTTCATGAGTTTGATACATTAACTTACCGAACGACCTTAAATCTTTTTTATTCAATGATTCACATGCTTTCATCATTCTGTCATTTTCTTCCACTACATATTTGCAACGTTGGAATATTTTTGAATCCAATTTATTCTTATAATCGTTTAACATCGTTAAAGTTACATCTCTCAAGCTTTTAATTTGAGAATGATCTTTTTTTATTAACTCAACTCCTTCAGTGCATTCCTTTCTTCTTTGATTATATTCTGATGAAGCTAAAGAGTGTGAGACGCCAGTATCAAATAAGACAATAGAAATATCTTTGTAATCGAAAGGGAAATAATCATACTCAAGCGAGCGGCAATCAATGCGAAGTACGTTCCTGGACTTTCCAAAAATATTTATGTACTGATCCATTATACCGCAATTAACACCAACAAATTCATTCTCTGCTTTCTGAGCAAGTTTAACAAGGGAAAGTTTATCTAATCCTAAATTGAAAATGTGATTGAGTGCGAATGCTAACCCCGCTTCAATAGCGGCTGAAGAAGACATACCCGCCCCGATCGGAATATCCCCGCCGAAGACACAATTGAATCCTTTGAGATTACAGCCAAGTTTTAAAATCTGATCAACAACACCCATCAAATAATTTGGCCAATGTCTTTCTGTAAACTGCAAACTGTTGACTGCAAACTCAAAATTTTCATTCATATCAAGAGCAAATAAATTACACTTCTTATCATCACGCGAAGAGATTGCAAAATAAATTGCTTTATCTATTGAGGCGGGAAGAACAAATCCTTCATTATAATCAGTATGTTCTCCTATTAAATTTACTCTTCCGGGTGAGCGGACAAGCAGCGGTTTCTCATTAAATAATTCTTGGAATTTTTGCGAGACAAGTTTGGATAACATAATTTCTTAAATTTTAGTTATTACAACTTATTTAATATCTGTTTTGATTACAATTATTTCATGAAGATGCACAACAAATTAAAATGTAGAGACGGGATATATCCCGTCTTTACAACATAGATTGTTTCGTCGTCAAGGATTTTTTGATGTTAAGAACCTCACCCCATCCCTCTCCTTATAAAGGAGAGGGTGCCCGGTTAATCCGGGCGGGTGAGCTTGCCCGCGTCTTTTTGGCTGGGTCAAGAAAACGGTTGACTAAAATTTTCTTTTACACTAAGTTGAAGCAGTACCAATAACGCTTCTATAAATGGGGTACTTTGTTTGGGAAATTGAGAACAAAGAAAATAGATTTCTGCAAAGGTTAATAGGTTAAAAAAGCTGATTGTGCAAAGGACGATAGATATGCACACACTATTTTTAAATTGTAAGAAATTAGATTGTTTTGTAATAAATTGGAACGTAGATATGCAACTGCATGCATATCTATGTTCTTTGGCTAATAATTTCATGCAGTATAAGTAATAGTTAGGCATTACATTATGAATAAGGTTTCTTTTTTATTAAAAGTAAAAAAACACAGCATTTTAATTGTGTCTCTCGTCAGCATTTGTTTGCTTATAACAGAAGCAAATCTTGTTTCATTTTCATTGTGGCTTATTTTGCCAGCTTGGATTACTCTTGGTATTTGTATTGCAATCCGTTTCAGTTCAATTCCAAATGAAAGTCCTTATAAAAAAGCATTTTACTTATTGTGTTTACCATTACTTTTCTATTTTGGGTTTTGGGAAACAGCATTTCGCGATTTGCTAAATTTGATTTTTGAACCATCTTTTCAACACTTATTAAATTTTATAACAAATAAACCATTCCTTGTTTTAATTATACTTTACCTTGCCTTCGTATGTTTTTTCCAAAGCATCGAGCTTCAAAAACAACGGGATAGTCTTGAGAGATACAAAAAGCAATTTATGGAACAACTTCATCAAGACTTCACGGAAAAAAATATTGAATAATATCATTTATTAAATTGTGCATTATGAAAGATCCTAAAAATGAGTTGAGAGACTACTTACAAAAACTTATCCGACGGTTGCTTTATATAAAGGGCTTGAATAAGCAATTAATATTATTAAAAGAATGGGAGACACCATCTAGAATAGTTGCGTTAGAGATTGGTTCATATTTTTTTAAACTCGTCGGATATAGTTTCTATCGAACTATATTAATTGAATTATGTATGCTTCTTGATGACCGAGAAGAAAAGTGTATTGTTGATTGGTTAAATAAAGCTAAAGAACACGCGAAAGCACTTGAGCCAACCATTTATAATTCCGATAGTGGGAAAAGGGAAATAATAAATCCAGAACCATATCATAAGATTATAATTGAGCAGCAAGAATTAATTAATTCAATAATGGAAATAATCAGTAATATCAAAGGGCGACGAGATACTACTTTAGCTCACTCTGACGCAAAATATTTTAATAATCCTGAAGACACCTATGAGAAATTTCCTTTAACTAATACTGATATTGAACGTGTTATAGAAACAGCAACTCAAATATTACGAATGCAACACGTTTATTTGTTTGAATCCGATTTAGATATTCAAGTTCACGCAACCAGCAATATAGATACTATTTTATGGCATACACGTGGATTTAAAAGAGTTTGGCAAGACAAAAGAGCAAAATCACTTTATCCATATTTTTATAAACTTGATGATTATGAAGAAAAATTGAAAGAACATTTAACTAAAAAAGCGTAAACGCCTAACATGTTCTTCAAGCTGTTACACAGTCTGCTTTCTTGTTTTCCAAAACATTAATCCGCCGAATAAAAACATTACCGCACCCCACCAAATATTAGGATGTGTTTCACTAAGAACAGTTGCTCGTTCCGGCGGATTAATAATTTGAAATATCCCGGTTAGAAATATTATTCCGCCCATTGCTAATAAAATTAATCCAACAAAAAACCAGATCGGTTTCATTTTATGTTCTGTCATTTTATAATCTCCTTTTACCAGAATAATAAGTTTAAGATAACTAAAACTATCAAAGCAATAATTGCAACAAACTCGGGACGTTTTACAAACGGCAAATGCTGATCGTGTTTTTCATCAGTCAATCCTTTAACTAAACCAACCAATTCCTCTTTCGGTTTTCTCTTTGTGAAGAGACTAATTACAATTGTAACAACTGCACAAATAACCCAAGCCCACCAAGCCCGCCAAAAATTTGCAGCCATATCACTTTGAACGCCGGACATTGTAATTATACTTTCATGGAACCAATGAAACTTTACAGCCATCCACATAAAAAATGATGAAGTCATTCCTGTTACAAGTCCCCAGAAAGCGCCGTTAGGTGTTATCCACCATACAAACATTCCAAGAAGCATTGTTGCAAATAGCGGTGCGTTCACCCAAGAAAAAATTGCCTGCATGTAATCCATTATACTTGGAAAACTTTTTGCCCAGTATGCTGTGCCGAGAGAAATTAAAACTCCAACAATTGTAGAAACGCGCCCCATCCAGAGCAAATGTGAATCCGTAGCTTTTTTATTCAAAACTGATTTATAAATATCGTAAGTCCAAACAGTGTTGAACGCGCTGATGTTCCCCGCTTGCCCCGCCATGAACCCGGCTAGCAATGCCGTTACACCTAATCCGACCAAACCGGAGGGATAATATCGTGCGATCAAAAGAGGAAGTGCAGAATCATAATTTACTTGTCCTCCATCATTTAATAATTTAAATCCGCTGTTAGGATCAATCGAAAGTGCAATAGCTATTAATCCGGCAAGTATAACTAGAAACGGTAAAGCCATTTTAAAAAATGAAGCAAGCAACGGTGTCATTCTTGCTGACCGCAAATCTTTTGCAGAGAATGCTCTCTGCACAACAAGAAAGTCTGTAGTCCAATAACCGAACGATAAAACAAATCCAAGTCCAAGGACTATTCCGCCCCAATGAATGAACATTCCGTTTTGCATTGGGTTGGAAGATGTTGACCAAAGAGTTGTTAATGAGACTTGAGAACTGTATTCATTTATCCTTGCCATAATTTCTTTTAAGCTTCCTATCTCAAGAATTCCAAAAATGGAAACGAGAAACAATCCAAACCAGATCAAGAAGAATTGAATTATCTCAGTAAAGATTGCGGACATTAATCCGCTTAATCCCACATAACATGCGACAGTAATTGCAGAAGCCCACATGGCGTAATCCCAATTCCAACCGAGAAATGTATGAAGCACAAGAGCCATTGCGTAAAGATTTATTCCGGAAACAAGCAGCGTCATAATTGCAAAAGCAATTCCGTTAAGCACTCTTGTCTTTTCATCGAATCTTAATTTTAAATAACCCGGAACTGATTTGATCTTACTACTATAATAGAAAGGCATCATGTAAATACCGAGGAAGAGCATTGCAGGAATTGCACCGATCCAATAAAAATGCGCAACGTACATTCCGTATTTAAAAGTATTGCCAGTCATTCCTAATAGTTCAAGTGCCCCAAGATTGGCTGAAAGAAATGCGAGACCGGCAACCCAGGAAGAATTTTTCCTTCCGGCAAGAAAGAAATCTTCTTCGCTCTTTGTGAATTTCCTTAGATACCACCCGATGCCGAGAACAAATGCAAAGTAGATCAGGATAATTACCCAATCAATAAATGTTAGCCCAATTGCTTGCATAGATTTTCCTTATAGCGTTGAAAGAAATTATTATTCTAATGTTTACAATTATTGATAACGTTTAACTATAACGGCAGAAGCTTCTCCTCCGCCAATACATAAAGAAGCTAATCCATATTTTGAATTTCTTTTTTTCATTTCGTACAGAAGTGTTGTCATTATTCTTGCACCGCTTGCGCCAATCGGGTGACCCAATGCAATTGCACCGCCATTAACATTTACATTATCAGAAGATAATCCCAATAATTTACTAACTGCTAATGATACAACTGCAAACGCCTCGTTTATTTCGAATAGATCAATGTCGGTAAGTTTTATCTTTGCTTTTGCCAAAACTTTATTAATCGCATCAGCCGGAGCTGTGGTAAATTCAATAGGCAATCTTGCGGCTGAACTCTGAGCAACTATCTCTACTAAAGGTGTATATCCAAGTTCTTTTGCTTTTTCTTCACTCATAATTAATAAAGCCGCAGCACCGTCATTTAACTTCGATGCATTCGCAGCAGTAACCACTCCATTTTTATCAAACGCGGGACGTAGTGAAGATATTTTTTCAAAATTTACTTTTTCAGGTTCTTCATCTTTTGTTACAACAGTTTCTCCCGTCTTCGATTTTATTTTTACTCCAACAATTTCATCATTAAACTTTCCTTCTTGCTGAGCATTGATTGCACGCTTGTAGGAGAGAACAGCAAATTCATCCAATTGTTCTCGTGTAAAGTTGAAATCTTTTGCACAAGCTTCAGCACAATTACCCATATGAATATTGTTATAGACATCAGTAAGTCCGTCAACTAAAATGGAATCATAGATAGAAGAATTACCTAAGCGGTAACCGTTGCGAGCATTCTGTAAAATGTAAGGTGCATTAGACATACTTTCTTGTCCGCCTGCGATAATTACATTTGCATCTTCACAAATAATTGCTTGATGAGCAAGCATAACAGCTTTCAATCCGCTGCCGCACATTTTATTTATAGTTAAACATTCTGTTTTTTCAGGAAGACCTGCAAACAACGCCGCTTGGCGTGCTGGTGCTTGACCTAATCCGGCGGCTAAAACATTCCCCATAATAACTTCATCAATATTATTCTTATCTATTTTAGATTCTTCAAGAAGAGATTTGATAACAATACTTCCTAACTGCGGCGCACTGAAACTGCTTAACGATCCGTTAAACGATCCGACTGGAGTTCTCTTAGCGTGTGTAATAACTACTTTTTTCATGTTATGCCTATTTTATGTTTATATAATTTAGAACCGATTTTAACTGGTTTAATTTAAGTAAAGTTGATTTTTTATTTCACAATAATTTTTCTCTTTCGAGGATACAATAACTTTAATTCTTTCTACTCTTTTTTGGTTTGAACAATCCGTCTTCAATTGAACCGCTGAAACATAGATCAACAACTTCTTTATCGGCAATATTTAATGATCGTATAGATTTTGAATTCAAAATCTTATGGTGTTTAATTGTATAAAGGTAATCTCCGATGAATTCTAGGTCATCATCGGTTGTCATCCAATTATATTTATCAAATCTGGAAAGATTAACCGGATTAGAATAAGAGCGCAAAGATTTTTCACCTAATGTGTTAAAATAAAATTCGAAGTAAGAAATTATTAATTCTCTTAAAGAACGGTAAACCGGTTCTCTGAACCGCAAAAGGGTTGTGTTTGATTTTGCAACTGCACCAAAACAATTGTTCTGTTTATAAATTGCGATTACATGGTCATCGTCATTTTCAGCAACAAGATCTACGATAAGCGGTTTATGTCCCATTGATCTTAAAATCGCTGCAGCAAATAGAGCTCCCTCAAAACAATTTGCTTTTTGTTTTAAGAATACATTCTTAGGAGAGTTCGTTACATATTCTGAATTGTAAAGTGACCCATTTAAGAATATTTGTATATCAATCGGTTTCTTAAATTGTTTTGCAAAATTCAATTTGTTATTCATTATTCCCTATAGTTTAAGATTATCAATTTTCAGTATTATATAATTTTTGATATTCACTTTGAAGTAAACTACAAATTGGACCCGGAACACCGCCATTAATAATATTTCCGTCAATCTCAATAACAGGAGTTACCTCAGCCGTCGTACTAAGCAGAAGTATTTCATCAAAATGGTTTAGTTCGGATAGTTTAATATCTCTTTCCGTATATCTAATTCCTAACTTCTTACATAATCTCAAAACAATTCCGCGGGTGATGCCGGGAAGTATTAAGTTACTAAGAGGTGGAGTGATCAACTCACTATTTTTGATAAAGCATACATTCGTTTGAGTTCCTTCAGTTATGAAACCATTGCGGTGCCAAATAATTTCAGTCAATCCATTCTTTACTGCTCTTTGTTTTGTTAAAATATTCGGTAATAAGGAAATTGTTTTTATATCACAGTGCATCCATCTTATATCTTCTTCCAGTCCAACTCTAACACCGTTTTGCATCTCTTCATGTCTGGCAGGAAATTTTTCAACATACATAAAAACTGTCGGTTCCATATTATCGTTAAAATAATGTCTGCGCGGAAATTGTATCCCTCGTGAAATCTGGATATATGCTATTGATAACTGATCATCCAGATTATTCTTCTGAATAAGTTCGTATAAAATTTTTTCTACGTTTTCAAAAGCCGAAAAAGAAATTTCAATTTTCTTCAAGCTGCTTTTTAGACGATCAAGATGTGTCTTATATTCAAAAAAGAATTTCGGGTAATATCTTATTACTTCGTAAACTCCATCTCCAAATTGAAAAGCTCTGTCAAATGGAGATACTGTAACATTTTCCAGATCTAAAATCTTACCGTTATAAAATACCAGCATACTCTACCGGACATCAGTTGTGTCATAATGAATTAACTAAGTAATTCTAAGAATAAATTAAGCTATACTTGATTATAAATTCAAATGGTTTGATCGAATTTTTAAGAACCGTTATCTTATATAATCTGTGATTAGATTTTCATTGTTAACAAAACAATTGAGTTTTGTATCAGAAAAAGTTAATTATAGATAGAAAAATAAACGGTGATTAAATGGAATTAGCAAAAGTTGAAGGAACAATTGTATCCACAGCAAAATCGGAAAAACTTCACGGCTACAAATTACTTTTACTTAATCTGATTAATCCGGATATGAGTTCATCAAATAATTATGTTGTAGCGGTTGATGCTGTTGGTGCAGGAGAAGGCGAAGTTGTTATTGTTGTTCGCGGAAGTTCTGCCCGTCAAGCGGAAAAACTTACTAATGTTCCAACCGATTCGAGTATTGTTGCAATTGTAGATTCAGTTGAATTTAAGGGTAAAGTAGTTTTTAGAAAAAGTTGAGCTAATTTATGAAACTCGGTAGAATTCAAGGAAAAGTTTGGGCAACTGTAAAAGATCCTAAATTAAATAATTGCACTCTATACATTCTTCAACCGGTTGACGAAGATGAAAATCCAATTGGTATGGCACAAGTTGCAGTTGATACCGTGAGCTGCCGCGAAGGTGATTTAGTTTACTGGGTTGGCGGTGGAGAAGCAACATTCGCTTTCCCTGATAGACAAATACCAAGCGATGTTACAATTGTTGGTTTAGTAGATAGACTGGATTTGAAAAAATTATGATCCTCGGCAAAGTAATCGGAAGTATTGTTTCTACAATCAAACACGATTCCTATAGAAATAAAAAAATCATGCTTGTTCGTCCTATAACTCCAGATGGTAAATTGAAATCCGGAACAATGGTTGCAATAGATACTGTCCGTGCCGGTGAAGGAGATACTGTACTTGTAATGTCTGAAGGAAGAAGCACAATGGATATTCTTGAATTAAAGAATCGTGAACCTTTAAGAAGTATAATCGTTGGAGTTGTTGATAGAGTTGATATAATTTCAAGTCAAAATAAAAAATAGAATAAGATCAAATAAAATCTTCTCTGTAAGGTGTAAACACATCTATTAACATACTTTCTTCTAATGCAGTAACACCGTGATCAAGATTTGGCAGCACAAGAAATACATCGCCTTCTTTCATAATTTTCTTCTCATCATTTATAGTAACTTCAAACGAACCTTTAACCAAATAACTAATTTGTTTATGCGGGTGTTTATGAAGGTTACCTACACCTCCTTTTTTAAATTCAACAGCAACAAGCATAATATCTTTTTCATAACCTAATATTTTTCTTCTAACTCCTTCGCCTACGTTTTTCCATTCGTGATCTTTGCTAAAAATAAATCCGGTCATTCCGAACTGATATTCCATGAAGTTCTCCGTTATTAAGAAATATTTCTTATCAAAAGTAATGATTAAAGATTCAATGCCGCATCTTTATCTAAATACCAATTCAGTTTTCCATTAATTGGTTTAATATATGCGGCAGGAAATGAATTTGATATTTGTGCACTATTTATTATATCTGAAACAACTTTTGATTTATTCTTTCCGGTAACAAAAAAAATAATCTGCGATGAGTTGTTGATTATTGTCCCGGTTAGTGTAATTCTTTTTTGAAATGTCAACGGATGAATTGCTGTCTCACAAATCCTTTCAGACTTAATCAAATGAAGTTGGTCCGGAAAAATTGATGCAGTATGTCCATCGCTTCCTATTCCAAGCATTGTTAAATCAAATGATGGTAAGTTATTTCTTTCCGGAACAATATTTTTTATAACTGAAGAATATCGTTCTGCTTCTTTCAACTGATCATTCTCACCTTGAATTCTGTAAATATTTTCTGCCGGTATTTGAATTTTGTCAAGCAGATATTGTTTTGTCATTCTGTAATTGCTGTCGCTGTCGGTCGGTTGTACACATCTCTCATCTGTCCAGAAAAAACAAATGTTCTCCCATTTGATTTTCTTTTTATATTTTTCTACAAGTTTATTAAAAAATATTTTAGGAGTATTCCCGCCTGAAAGAGCTACATAAAAATTTTTCTTATTGCGGAGATATTCTTCACTCATTCTAAAGAAATCTTCAGCTAAACATTCAGCAGCGTTTTCAGTAGTAGAAAATATTTTTATGTCTGGGTTTTTAGAGATCATTCATTAAAGATGTTAGAAAAGTATTTCAAAAATTATTATAGCTCGCAATAATTTCCATCATCAGCAAGATTTTTACATGGATAGCGCCATGTTTTATCTTCAGCAATCAAATCGTCTGCTTTATCAGGTCCCCACGTTCCTGCCGGATAGCCATGGATTTTTATGTTACTATTATTTCCCCAAGCTTTTTGAATCGGTTCTACAAATTTCCACGCAGCTTCAACTGCATCTGCTCTTGTATACAAAGTTGAATCACCAACCATAGCATCATAAAGAAGTCGTTCGTACGCACCCGGAACATGAACATTTGATAAATCCGAATAATGAAAATCCATGTTCACATTTTTAACATTGAAACCGGCACCGGGAACTTTCATTCCAAATTTTAACAGAATTCCTTCATCAGGTTGAATACGAATTATAAGTTGATTACTTGAATTACCCTCTTCTTCTTTTGAAAATAAATAATGCGGTGTTGGTTTGAAATGAATTACGATTTCTGTAACACGTGTAGGAAGTCTTTTGCCTGCGCGGACATAGAATGGTACTCCGCCCCATCTCCAATTATCAATATAAAATTTGACAGCAACAAATGTTTCTGTTCGGGATTTCGAATCAACGCCTTTTTCTTCTCTGTATCCGGCAACTTTTTCACCTTTTATTTTTGAAGAAATGTATTGACCCCGTATAACATTTTTATCAACATCTTCTTCTCTAAAAGGACGGAGTGATTGAAAAACTTTTAATGTTTCATTTCGAATTGAGTTTGAATCAAATGTTGAAGGCGGTTCCATAGCTGTTAAACCGACCATCTGCAGTAAATGATTTTGAACCATATCACGAAGAGCACCGGATGAATCATAATATCCGCCTCGGCTTTCAACTCCAATACTTTCGGCGGAAGTTATCTCGACATATTGGACATAATTTCTATTCCAGAGCGGCTCAAATATTCCATTTGCAAATCTTGTAACTAATAAATTTTGTACAGTCTCTTTTCCAAGATAATGATCTATTCTGTAAATCTGTTCTTCATTAAACGTTTCATGTAATTTTAAATTTAATTTTATTGCCGAAGTTAGATCATAACCAAAAGGTTTTTCAAGAATTAGTCTTCTATACCCATCACATTCTTTTTGAAGCTCAACCGATCCAAGATTCCCGGCTATTTGTTCATACAAAATTGGCGGAGTTGCTAGATAGAATAAATAATTTCCGCCGGTTTGATGCTCAGAATCAAGTGATTCTAATTTTCTTTTTAATAATTCAAAATCATTAACATACTCTGTATTTATAGAAACATAGTATAATTTTTCGAGGAATTGATGAAGTGTTTCATTGTTATAATTTTTATTCCCGGAGAAATTCTTTAAACCTACTTCCATTTTTTTCCGGAAACTCTCATCAGTCATTTCTGTTCTCCCCACACCAAGAACTACAAATTTATTAGGAAGAAGATTTTGGTTTAGCAATTCAAAAATTGCCGGAATTAATTTCCGATTGGTAAGATCGCCTGAAGCGCCAAATATTACTAAAATACAATCAGCAGGTTTTTCCATAACAATTTTTCTTCCAAGTTAATACTTTAATAAATTGCTCTTTTTCATCAGTTTGTACAACTTGATCTGTAAATTTTCTCTGTTTTATTAAGTCTTAATTTATGGATTAAAGTTATAACTTATAAATGTTAATTTGAAGAACTAAACTATTGAATTAAAACAATGATATATTTCCATTAATACGGTAAAAAAAGTAATGTATATTATTATATAAACTGATTTTGTTTGAATCAAAAATCTAATAAATTCAATACATAAAAAAAAACAAAGGTGAAAATATGAGATTTAATAAATTCTTTATAGCAGCAATTTCATTTCTAATAATTCTTTCAATTACAACAATTGCTCAACAAGAAAATAAACCGAGACAAAGTCTTAAAGCCAGTGTCTCTCAAAGAATTGGAGTTGACAACGATATTACAATCATTTACAGCAGACCTGGTGTTAAAGGAAGAAAAATTTGGGACGATCTTGTTCCTTATGGATTAGCTCCGGGTAATAAAAACTCCAACAATAATCCTTTTCCATGGAGAGGCGGCGCTAACGAAAATACTACAATTGAATTTGGTAAAGATGTAACTGTTGAGGGAAATAAATTACCGGCAGGAAAATACGGTCTTCATTTTATTCCGGGAGAAAAAAATTGGATAATTATTTTTAGTAAGAATAACTCAAATTGGGGAAGCTTCACTTACAATCAAAAGGATGATGCTCTTCGAATTACCGTTACTGCAGCTAAAGCCCCGTTTGAAGAATGGCTTACTTATGGTTTTGATGATTTAAATGGTAATTCTGCAACAGCATTTCTGAAATGGGAAGAATTAAAAGTTCAATTTAAAATTGCGACAGTTAAATAAAAATTAATTCCTAATATTTTAATTAAGATACATATGAGACAAAGTTTATTTACACTTAAGCAAGATATAGTTGAGGTTGGAAGAAGAATGTATGCCCGCGGGTATGTTGCCTCGAATGACGGCAATATAAGTGCGCGTCTTGATGAAAACAAATTTTTAGTTACTCCAACAGGCGTCAGCAAAGGGTTTATGAAACCCGAAGATCTAATTGTTGTTAACATGGAAGGAAAAGTATTATCAGGAATTAAGAAACCTTCTTCTGAAGTTTTCATGCATATCCAAGTTTATAAAGACAGGCCCGATGTTAACAGTGTTTGCCATGCTCATCCACCTTATGCTACAGGATTTGCAGTTGCCGGAATACCATTAGATAAATGTGTTCTTCCCGAAGTGATTATAACGCTAGGATCAATTCCACTTATTGAATACGGCACTCCGGGAACGGAAGAACTTTACCGTCCGGTAACAAAACTGTTAAAAGATTACGATGCATTTCTTCTTGCAAATCACGGTGCACTTACAGTAGGTACAGATGTAATTAATGCTTATCACAAAATGGAAACGCTGGAACATTTCGCACAGATTGCTTTTGTTGCTAACCAGCTTGGTTATCTCAATACACTAAATAAAGAACAAGTGCAGAAACTGAAAGATCAAAGAGAGAAATTTGGAATAAGAACTACAGTCGGATGTGTTACCAGTGAAGATGACTCGCGCTCTACAGAACATACGCCGCAATCAAATATGATGAATGATGATCTCATAAAAAAAATAACAGATGAGGTGTTAAGACAAATTCGTAAATAATTTTTTAAGAGTCGTATTACTTCTTTTAATAATAAATGATTCTGAGCTTATTTATTTTTTAAGTATTTAATTAATCCACCAATAGAATAAAATAAAACTGATTGCGAATTAAGATTGAGATTCCAAATTAATTTTCCATCTTTATTATCAATTTGAATTAAACCATTTACTTTTTCATTACCATCGGTTGCAATCCCGATTCTTTCGAGTGCGCGTTCAGTCCAAATCACATCAATTTTACTTCCCAGTACTTGAATCCTTGTGTCTGCTACCCGATTCATTTTGAACATTCCCCGCAGAGGATGGAATTTAATTTCTTTTTTGTTAAAAGCTTTTTCAAAATGCCCATTCAGCACCAGATCTTCGGGAGAATCAACTTCTATTTTTTGATCTTTTGTTATGAGCCAAATTACATCAGCAGTTTGTAATGCAAGATCGAGATCATGAGAAGAAAAGATAATTGATTTATTAAACTGTTTAATCAAATACCTGAGCATATTCAAAATTTCAATTCTGGTTGGGATATCGAGAAATGCAGTTGGTTCATCTAAAAGAATTATGGAAGTATCTTGGGCAAGAGCTCTTGCAATCATAACTTTTTGTTTGAACCCGTCGCTAAGTTCGCTAAACAATTTTTCTTTGTAAGGAGTTAAGCCGGTTATTTCTAAAACATTATTAATTACCTTATGATCCTTCCCGCTTAACATTCCCAGCCAATTGTTGTGAGGATAACGACCCATACTAACAACAGAATGAACAGACACCTCTCCAATATTTAAATTATCAGTCAGCACAATGCTCAGGGCTTTTGCCAGTTGAGATCTTTCGTATGAATTGATTGATTTTCCATTTATAAAAAAATCACCTTTGATTGGTTTTTGAACTCCGGTTAAAGTTCTTAATAATGTTGATTTCCCAAAACCATTTTGTCCGAGCAGACAGATTAATTCTCCACTTTCAACTGACAGATTTAAATTATCTAACAATATTAAATCGGTAGATTTTTTTCTCTTATAACCAATAGCTAAATCTTTTGTATATAATATTGTAGTGGATTCCATCATATTATTCCATTGCAAAAGAGTGTTTAACTTTTCTCTGTTGAATAATAATCCAGATCACTACAGGTGCGCCAACAAGTGAAGTTACTACGTTAATTGGAATGGTCTGTTCGTGCCAGATTAATTGTGAGATGATATCACAAAGAAGTGCAAGAATACTTCCAACGAGGCAGACAGCTGGAATTAATATTTTATGATCGAACTCACCTAAAGTTTTTCTCGTAATATGCGGAACAGCTATTCCGATAAAAGCAATCGGACCGCAGAACGCAGTAATAACACCGCCGAGAATGCCAACAGCAATAACAATTAATAATCGTATTACTTTTATATTGACTCCCATGCTTATTGCATAATTCTCTCCGAGCAAAAGAAGGTTCAATGATTTTGATAAAAGGAAAGCTATAACAAGACCGATTAAAATTATTGGGATTAGAAGGAATAAATCATTCCAGATTACATTCCCAAAATTACCCATGCCCCATATTACATATCCTTGCAGATTTTCCGGCGAGCTAAAATATTTTAATATACTTTCCAACGCGCCGATTATATATCCGAGCATCAAACCGAAAATTAGTAATGTAATATTGCTGCTTACTTTCTTTGAAACAAAAGTTATTAATAATAATATCACTGCCGCACCAATTCCAGCGGCAATAGTAATACCAATTTTATTTAATAATCCGCTTAAGAAAAACAGATTTATACCTATCGAACCGGCGGTTAATACTACTAACGCAACGCCAAAGCTCGCACCGGAGCTTATCCCAAGAACAAATGGATCTGCCAACGGATTTCTAAAAAAAGTTTGCATTAATAATCCGCTAACCGAAAGAGCACTTCCCGCAAGAATTGCTGTTATTGCTTTTGGAATTCTAAATTCGATTATGATTGTATTCCAAACTGGATTTCCGGAAGATGAACCTGTTAATATGCTCAACGCTTCACTAAACGGTATTCTCACTGAACCAAGAACTATATCAAAAAAGAAAGATAGCCCTAGTAATAGAAAAAGAAATGCAGCAATATTTTTTTTTCTTTTTAGAATAGACATTAATTATTCCGAAATTCTTTTATAATATTTGAATTTATATTCCCGCAATAGTTCAGGGTGAAATATTTTTATTAGATCACTTAATACCAGATCGCAATTGATAACACCTGTTTCCCAATATTCATAAAAACCGAATTTGTTTAACGAAGCGTTGTTGTTATAAATATTTTTTGTACGGAACGCTTTAAATTTAGAATTACGCGGATCATTTTTTAGAACATCACTTTGTTTATTCCAAAAAAGAACGTTCACCCAAAAATCAGCATCGTGAGCTTTTTCAAAAATTTGTTCATAATTCAGTTTAAGACTTCCTGTTGATTGATCTTGTTTCCACAAATATTCCGCACCTGCATCGTTTAATAATTTTGACATATAACTATTCCCGCCGGGTTCGTACCAAACTCCTCCTAATTCTGCTTCGGTAAACACCGTAGGTCTGAAAGTAATATTTTGAGTAAGCTTGATCAGTTTGTTGTAACGTTCCGAAATACCATCAAAAACATCGTTGGCTTCTTTTTCTTTATCGAAAAATGCTGCTATAAATTTTATCCATTCAGCTCTTGCCAAGGGAGAATTTTCTAAATGAAATGTCCCCGATGCAATATGAATTCCATTTTGAATTAGTTTTGGATCGCCATCAACATTTGGATTGCCATTACCATAAGTGAACAACAAATCAGGTTTGAGACTAAAAACTTTTTCAATATTTAGACTGCGAGAATCGCCAACTTCAGTAATTTTTCCGCTCTCAATTAATTCTCTTGCTTTTGCTGAACAGATATATTTTGAATTATCTACTGCGAGAATTTTGTCTGTCAGATTTAGTTTATCAAGAAATCCAACATAAATAGAAGTTAAAACTATTGCGGTATTGATAGGCGTCCTAATTACTTGTGCATGTTCATAACCTTTAGGGATACTAACATTTTTAGGAAGTAGGAGATATTGAAATATTTCTTTTCTGCTTATATCAGGGGCAAAAACATTAATTACTTTTGCACTATCAAGATATTTTATTTCAAAACTTTTAGAGTATTCAATCTTTAACTGATCCTTGTAGATTGATTTATTGTTCTGTTTATTTTTAATTGAGTTGTCGGAAGTTTTTGAATCGGTACAAGAATTGAAGAAATAAATAAGACCAATAAGAATTACAATTCTAATATTTCTGAAAAGATTCATATTACTTTAATCACTTTAAGAATTCAAAAAAAATCGCTGGTATAAAGTTTTAGAAGGATTTAAGTATGTTGTTAAGATATAAATCATTCTTAGCTTTTTTACCCGAAAGCATTCGATTAAACAATAACGGCAGGTCTTCTGACTCGCTTCCTTTTACCGGCCTTCACATTCCTTAAATGGAACATTGACCAAGGTTGGTAAACAGTTTCGATGAAGCTTACAGCAGCGGGTACTGTTAAGGATTTTCACCTTATTCCCTTTTAACTCAATTGCAAGAAATGCAATGGACGACCATTATTTGTATGCGAAATATATATTTATCTTATTCTTCGAACAAATACTTTTAATTTCATCTTACTTTACTTCTTGCTTTTTTTTATTCAAAAGAAAAATGATCGATCGCTTTTTTGACTTTACAATAATGGAAGCGTGAAAATAAATTTACTTCCTTTCCCGGGTATGCTTTCAATCCATATTTTACCATTGTTCCGTTCAACAAACTCTTTACATAGGATTAATCCTAATCCAGATCCACTTTCGTTTTCTGTTCCGGTTTTAGAGCGAGTTAAGTCCAGCCTAAAAAGATTATCAATTGTATTTTGATCCATTCCAACGCCGGTATCTTGTACCCCGATTTGTACAGAAGTTCCTTGTCGAATTGCATGAACATTTATTGATCCACCTTTATGACTAAACTTAATTGCATTTGTTAAAAGATTTCGCATCACTGTATTGAGCATATCTTCATCTGCAGTAACAAATAAATCGGATGCAATTTCGTGGAAAAGCTGAATCTGTTTTTTTTCTGCGGTCTTGCTTAAAAAAACTAAATTATCATCTACAATTTTCTTTAGTTCAATCTTTTGAGGATTAAACTCTATTCTTCCAGTTTGGGATCTTGACCAATGCAAAAGGTTTTGCAGTAAATGATGAGACATCTCGGCAGATTTTTTCATCTCCTGAATATAGAAAAGTCTTTCTTCATCAGAGAGATCAGAATAGTCAGAAAGCAATAAATCAGAGAACCCAAGAATTGTTATGAAAGGATTTTTGAGATCGTGGGCAATGATCGAGAAAAATTTGTCTTTGGTTTGGTTGAGCTGCTTAAGTTCATCCGAATATATTTTTATATCATCAGCACTTCTTTTTCTCTCTATTACCTGAGCAATTTGTTCCGATACGAAAGTTAGGATCTGCATTTCTGCTTCGCCATAGGCTTTTTCGTTTTCGTAATCTTGTACTACAATTACTCCAATAGTTTTGCCGCCAATTTTAAGAGGTACACCAAGCCAAACGGGTGATTGTGAACCGATTAATTCTATTTCTCCCGATTTTCTTAACTCGGTATCCTTTTGAAAATCAACAAGAACTGCTTGACCGGTTCTGAGAACATATTCTGTTAATCCTCTTCCTAGTTTTTTAGGTGGTAAAGGAGGATCGTACTCATCAACCCAATATGGAAAAGAAAGTTGTACATTTTTCTCATCATATAGAGCAATGTAAATATTTTTTACTTGCATTAAAGAGGCGATAACTTGATGAATTTTTTTATAAAGGGCGTACATATCAGAAGCAGTATAAGCAGCTTCAGAGATTTCGAAAAGCGCTTCCCGAAGTAATTCCGCTCTTTTACTTTCAGTAATATCAGATGCAATTGCAACCACAACATCTTTGTTCAAGTATCTCCCACGAGTAAGGCTGACCTTCTTGGGGAATATCTCACCATTAAATCGTTTACCCCAAAACTCAAATTGCTGCGGTTTTCCAGAGAATGTTTTTTGAACGTGCCCAAATATTTGTTCCAAGTTGTTCAATCCCGGTGCAGAAAGGAACTCGGGAGTTTTACCAATAAAATAGTCGCGAGGATACCCGTACATCTTTACAGCACCATCGTTAACATCCAAGAATTTTCCATCTATATCTTGAATATAGATTGCTTCTGTCACAGCATTGAATAATCCTCTATAAGATTCTTCAATTTCCTTCAATGCTTTTATATCAAGCGGAACGTTTTTACTATTTTTTTTAGGAGCCATAATAAACTCCAAATTAGTGGATTTAAACTCAGATGAATATAGATTTTCGCTTTGTGATAAGCAAAGAGAAATACTAATTGGATAATGTTCAGGATATTTGTTAATAAAACAGATCCATAAGCTGTATAAAGAATTTGGAAATGTTTACTAATTTTTACTCAACTTTAAATGAATGAACTTTTCGATAAGGACAATCATCAGATCAGTTTTAGAATTTCCTGGCATTCGAATAGAGTTATAGTTAAAACAGTTGTTTTTATTTCATTTGAAATAAATGGTCAATTAGTTTGAACAATATCTCTTACTTTATCAGTTATAGTTCTAAAATCAATTTTACCACTGCCTGTTTTTGGCATTTCAGGTAAAACCACAAACTTGTAAGGTAAAGCAATACTCGGAAGTTGTTCAGACATTTTTTTCAAAATTGTTTTTTCATCTAGTGCTTGTGTAACTGCTGCAACAATTCTAGCGCCACGAATTGCATCCGGTACTTCAACAACACAGCATTCAATTTCCGGTGGTAATAATTTTTCGAGAACGTCTTCAACTTTTATTAATGAAATCATTTCTCCGCCAATTTTCAAAAACCGTTTTAATCTTCCGACATGCCACAAATAACCATCAGGATCCATATAGCCCATATCACCTGTATCATACCAGCCATTACGAATGCTTAGAGAAGTTTGTTCAAAATCATCAAAGTAACCTTTCATAACATTATCACCTTTAACTAAAATTTTACCAATCTCACCAGATTTGCAAGCAGCACCGGTTTCATAATTCTCAACTCTAACTTGAACACCTTCAATAGTTCTGCCAACGCTTCCGGGTCTATTAAATTCAAAATTATTTACAGTAATAGCAGGACTGGTTTCTGTTGCACCATATGCTTCAAGTAATACTTTATTGTGTCCTCTAATAAATCCTTCTCTTAGAGAATCAGGACATTTATCAGCCCCTGTTAAAAGAATTCGTACCGATTCAAAATCACCCGGTTTTGAATTTCGAAGATAACCCCAGAAGAATGTTGGTGTGCCGGCAACTAAAGTTGTTTTTTCTTCACGTATTATGTCGCAGATTTTTTTAAAGTCGAGTGGATTAGCATAAGTGACTATCGTCATTCCTATAGCCATCGGTACCCAAAGATTTGCTGTCTGTCCAAATGAATGAAAATACGGAAGGTTAGCCAGGAATATATCATCAGTTGAAAAAGCAAAAGCTTTTATAAGACTTTCATAATTAGAAGAAATATTTTTATGTGTAAGCTGAACTGCCTTTGGATCTTTTTCACTGCCGCTTGTAAACAGTATTACCAATGTGTCGTCTTCATTTCCTTCATGAATACTTTTGAGTATCCTTTCTGTTGACGCACCTGCTTTAATAGCGGCTCTTAATTTGTTAAATATAGTAACCGTCTTCATGATATCTTCGATGTAAACCATTCCTTCTATATGAGGACAATTAATTTTTTGACAAAGTGCTCTTGAAGTTATGATTGTTTTAAATGCACATTTTTTTTGAGCATACAGACAATTTAATCCAGCACCAGTTGAATAATTAATCATTACCGGAATTCGTCCGCTCATAAGAGTAGCAAGAACTGAAAGAACAGTTCCGGCGGAATTGGGCATCATGATACCTAAAAAACCCGCCGGATAATTTTGAAATTTCTTTGTGAGAATCAAAGAACCGATGAGTGCCTTCTTGTATGTTACCCGGCGGTTAAGAGTTTTATCAATA
This sequence comes from Ignavibacteriales bacterium, assembly GCA_026390775.1. NCBI lineage: Bacteria > Pseudomonadati > Ignavibacteriota > Ignavibacteria > Ignavibacteriales > Ignavibacteriales bacterium. The sequence goes on from JAPLFF010000008.1 coordinate 168,223, forward strand.
ATAGCGAGTTTTTTTTCATACTGTTTTGCAATTCTTACAAACTGTTGATGAAATAACATTGTCACTCCATTTATTTTTTTGAGTTACAAATAACTAAAACAGTAATTCTATATCTATTACGGTACAATCAGTATAGATTTTATCATACCAACTCAGGTTAGATAAAACATAGAGATGGACTAACCCAGTACCGCAAGACACATTTTTTTTCCCTCTAAGAATTGTAGGATCAATATGAGATTTTAATTTTAAGTTAGCAATAAGGGAAATCAGGAAAAAAATTTAACCACCGGTAGCAAAACCAGGATACAATGTCATTCCGCCATCAACATAAATACTTGTTCCATTTATATAGTCCGCATAATCAGAAGCGAGCCATGCAGCAACTCTGCCAATGTCTTCAACTTCCCCGATACGTTTGTAAGGAATTAATTTCATCAATTCATTATAAGCTTCCGGCGTATTCCATGCGCTGGTATTTATGGGCGTTCTTATTGCACCGGGAGAAATACTATTTACACGGATTCTAGATGGGGCAACTTCTTGAGCTATACTTTTCATCATCATCATAATTCCACCTTTAGAAGCCGCATAATTAACGTGACCTGCCCAAGGTATAACTTCGTGAACTGAACTTATGTGAATAATTTTTCCGGCAGCACACGAAATTTCGGGAATTATTCCCCTTCTTTTAAATTCCTTCACAGCTTCACGCGCACAAAGAAATTGTCCGGTTAGATTAACACTAATTACCTTATTCCATTGATCGAGAGTCATTTCATCAAACGGCGCATCTCTTTGAAGTCCCGCATTATTGATTAAAATATCAATCGTGTTAAATTCCATAATCATTTTTGCGAACATTTCTTTAACATCATCTTCATTCGAAACATCCGCGTAATGTGCGTATGCATTTACTCCGCAATTTGTTTTTAATTGTTCGACAAGTTCAAACGCAGCTTTTTCATCGCCAACATAATTTACAACTACATCCGCTCCGGCTTTTGCAAGTTCAATTGCAACTCCTTTTCCAATACCTGAATTAGCGCCTGTTACTAATGCTCTTTGTCCCTTTAGCATTTTTACTTCTGAACAAGCGGGCATTACTACTTGTGGTAATTTTTCATTTTTTTCGTTTGTCATAAAATCCTCTTTACTTTTTCTTTGGCTGAAGAATTTTTGCTATCAATCCGGTCCATCCGGTTTGGTGTGAAGCACCGACGCCTCTTCCGTTATCACCGTGAAAATATTCATGGAATAAAATGTAATCTTTAAAGTGAGGATCGTTTTGAATTTTACTATTGTAACGGAATACCGGACGCAATCCGTTTTCATCATTCAAAAATATTTTTGATAATCTGATTGCAAGCTCATCCGCAGCGTCTTTTATCGTAACAAAATTTCCGGAGTTTGTCGGGCATTCTATTTTAAAATCATCACCATAGTAATGATGAAATCGGTAAAGTGATTCAATGATTAAAAAATTTACAGGGAACCAAACTGGTCCGCGCCAATTTGAATTACCTCCAAATAATCTACTATCGGATTCTGCCGGAGTATATTTAACTTCAAATTTTTCCCCGTCCAGATTTAATTCATAAGGATTTTGTTCGTAATATTTTGAAAGAGAGCGTATTCCATAATCCGAAAGAAATTCTGTTTCATCCAGCATCCTCTTTAACAATTTTTTCATCCGATGACCACGAAGTAAGGAGAGAAGTCTTCTTTGACCTAAACCCGGCTCATTCCAATGAGAAACTAATTCTGCCATTTCCGGTTTATTGGTAAGAAACCAATTAAGTCTTGCTTCAAACTCAGGTACGTGTTTTAATAAATCTGGATCCAAAACTTCGACGGCAAATAATGGAATCAAGCCAACCATAGAGCGAACTTTTAAGCGGTGAATTGTATCATCTATGTGGAGTGCATCATAATAAAATCCATCTTCGTCATCCCACAGGCCAATACTTTTGTTTCCCATATTTGTCATTGCTTGAGCGATGTATAAGAAATGTTCTAAAAATTTTGTAGCCAAATCTTGATAGATCGGTTTGGTATTAGAAAGTTCAAGAGAAATGCGAAGCATATTAAGCGAGAACATTGCCATCCAGCTTGTGCCATCTGATTGATCTAAACGGCCGCCAGTTGGAATTTGAGAACTTCTATCAAAAACACCAATGTTGTCTAATCCTAAAAATCCGCCTTGAAAAATGTTGTGCCCATCGTGATCTTTTTTATTTACCCACCATGTAAAGTTCAAAAGAAGTTTATGAAAAACTCTCTCAAGAAAATCAATATCGCTCTTGCCTTGTAATTTTTGATCAATCTTATAAACGCGCCAAGTTGCCCAAGCGTGGACGGGCGGGTTAACATCAGAAAAATTCCATTCGTATGCCGGAAGCTGTCCGTTTGGATGCATATACCATTCACGTGTAAAAAGCACTAACTGTTTTTTAGCAAATTCGGGATCAATCATAGAGAAAGGAATGCAGTGAAAAGCTAAATCCCAAGTAGCATACCAAGGGTATTCCCATTTATCTGGCATGGAAATGATATCAGCATTATTCAGATGAAGCCAATCTTTATTTCTTCCTTCTTCTCGCTGCTTAGGCGGTTTAGGTTGCCCTTTGTCCCCGTTAATCCATTCTTCAACATCATAATAATAAAACTGCTTACTCCATAACATTCCTGCAAAAGATTGCCGTTGAACATTCTTAGCGTCTTCACTTTTTATTTCTATTTGAATATCAGTATAGAATTCATCGGCTTCATTTTTTCTCTCGTCAAATATTTTGTCAAAATCTTTGAATGGGTTTAGAATAGAATTCTTAACTAATCTCAGATTTACTGATTTGAATGAACCGCCTTCAATTTCCAAAGAATAATTACAAGCCGCTTTAGTTCCGGTTTTAGATGGATTAACAGAAGCTGTATTCTTTTGTGTGATGTAGTCGTTGATTCCATCTTTGGGATAATCTGTGATATTTTCTACTCCATACAGACATTTGAAATTTGTTTCGTTTTCACAGAACAATATTTCCGGATTTTCATCGTAATATAAATTGTATTCCCCTAATTCTTGGTGAACCAGTTTGATAGAATTATTTTCGGTTAAGAACAATTCCGGTTTTCTGTTATCTTCTCCCCATAGCCAAGTATTTCTAAACCAAATTTGCGGAAGAAGATTAAGTTCAGCTTTTTCCTTGCCGCGGTTGTGCGAAGTAATTTTTATTAGAATATCTTCCTCAGAATTTTTTGCGTACTCAACAAACACATCAAAATATTTATCTTCATTGAAAATTCCAGTATCTATTAATTCATATTCCGGATCAACTTTTGTTCTTCTATTATTCTCCTCAACAAGTAATGAATAAGGAAATTCGGTTTGCGGATACTTATAGAGCATCTTCATATATGAATGAGTGGGAGTATTGTCGAGATAGTAATAATACTCTTTCACATCCTCGCCGTGGTTTCCTTGATCTCCTGTTAAGCCGAAGTATCTTTCTTTAATGATTGGATCTTTTTTATTCCAAAGTGCGACTGAAAAACAAATCAATTGGCGGTTATCGCTTATACCGGCAATTCCTTCTTCTCCCCAGCGGTAAGCTTTGCTGCGCGCGTCACTGTGAGATATATATTCCCATGCTGTTCCATTTGGACTATAATCTTCTCTTACTGTGCCCCATTGTCTGTCGGTTAAATATGGTCCCCATTTGCGCCATAGTTTCCCGTCACTTTTAATTGACTGTAATCTTTCTTTTTCTTTTTTCATAAGTTTTTATTTTCAAATTAACAATGAGTCCTAAAATGTTTGTCTATTTTTGGACTGTGCCTATCCAAAACTTCATCTAAATATAAAGCACTTAATTCGTGCTTAATCTATATTTTTGTCCTCCTTAAAACACATATCATAAATCATTATGCTCAAATCTTTACTCTATTTTTTTGCCTCTGTTGATTCAAATCTAAGACTCAACTACAACTTGAGATGAATTTACTCGGGAAGATAATATAAATATTAACTCTCTTCCTTTCGAAGCCTTTATTATTTTTTAGGATAATTTTTGTGTGGGTTTATTTGGAGACGTACTACTAAATATTTTAAACTTTTTATATGTGGGGATTTGGTTGTCGTAGGGAATAATTTGTTCTCCATCAGTCTCTTCTGGTAAGCAAAATAAATGTTTTATGTACGACACTCACCAAATTGCGCCCAATAAAGAATTTTTCTATCTATTATATAGGCTTCGATCAGTAATAAATTTTCAGAAAAATCTAGAAAACAAAATTCACTTGCTATAGTAGAGGTTTTATTTTTTCTGACGGAGAGTCTGGGATTCAACTACTTCACTAAATTATATTTGATTTTAGCATACAAACAAAATTTCCAAAAGCAATCATTATTTAAATATCAAAAATCATTTCATTAAAAAAGATAATGCTAATGTCCACTCGCCTCTGGATGGTGTATTAATTATGTTAAGAATAAAACTATCATAAAAAGTTATTCCGGCTTGAAACGACCAGAATGTTGATTGCTTGTCAATAAATTTGTGAAACATCGCATTGAATTCCGGTTCAGTTTCCTCATTATAGAAAAGACCGATAACAGGTTTGGAGAAAATTGAAAATTTTACTTCACTGAAAATTTTGAACAATTGGATTGCTCTGAATCCCACATGATTTATAGAACCTGGAATCATTTCAATTCCTTGATCAAGATAAATATAAAACAAAGTAAAATCGGAATTACGGTAATCATCGGTTATGCTCATTAGCTGCCCTTGTCTAAGTTCACTGTTTTCTCTCAACGCCGCACTACTTATAAACATTCCTTGGCTCATACCGATAGCAGCAGGGCGAACGAAAAGATTATTCCCGCCCCAAAATATTCCGCCTAATTGAAAGTCATAGTTGTCCCTATGTTTCCAGATAAAAACTGTACTAGGTAAACCATCGGGACGGAAAGGAGCCCAGCGACCAATTGCAAGCGTTCGTACGTTTTCTTTTGGCTCATCACTCTTAATGTAACCACCCAGAATAAACGTATTGAACGGGCCTTCTAAAATTCCGGCAAAACCAAAACGAGTATTTTGTACATCATCAATTTTTCCTTTTCCTAAAAGTCCAACTAATGAGAACTTATTTACATTTACTTTCCCGACAAAATAAAATGAATTTAGAACTGTATTTCTATAAAGTGTATTGTGTCCGGCAGTCGAACCATCAAAATATTCTGCACCAATACGAAACCAAAGATTTGGCTGCGGTCTTAATGTAACTCTTGAATAAAATGCCTTGCCGTATAAAGATGTATCTTTCATTTTATCATACGTCCCACCAATATCGAGTTGATAGCGATCATCATCATTTATTGGAAAGAGAACAGCTCCTCCTGTCAATTCTTGAACGCGAAATTCATTTCTGTTATTCAGACCATTATCCGATATTTTAAAAAAGAGTGTTTTATTGCGCTGATCCTTTTTATAGAAATTGAATGATGAAATATTATTAGTCCCTTCGTTCATGTAAGATAATTGAAATTCCCAAACAGCGGGTTGTGGCGGGCCAAATACCGAATGACTCAGATCTTCACTAGTGTTTGTTCGTGAGTGTTCATCCTGGGCAATACTAATTGTAATTAGAGAAAAAAATGAAAGTAATAACAATAAATAGCTGGATTTCATATTCAGGAGATGTCCTTTCGTATTTCCTTTTTCAAAAGTTTGATTCAGCTTTCAATTAATTATTTTTTTAAACCCAGATGTAGAGATGAAATATCCATTAGATAAGGCCTAAGTTTTCTATCTCCATTTTTAGCATCCCGATTTGAATCAAAAGAAAGCAAATTTCCATCTGGTGAAATAACCGGAAAGCCGTCAAATGCATCGTTAAAAGTTAGGCGTGTTTGTTCGCCGGTTTTCAAACTCATAAGATATATTTCATAATTATGCGGAGGCAGGACTTTAACAAATACAAAATGATCTCCATCAGGAGCGGGATGAGGAGCCCAATTTGTACCGTCATCGTTTGTAATTTGTTTTCTATCGGAGCCGTCACTTTTCATAGTAAAAATACTCATGGGCATTCCGCGTTGAGCTTGATCTTTAATATTCCATGCCCGGCATATAATTGTTTCGTTATCAATAAAAAATGACCCTCCTTCCTGCCATTCCGGCGTAAATGTGATCTGTTGCTGCTCGCTTCCATCGGGACGCATTTTCCATAAATCCAACTTGCCATCTACTTGACGTGAAAACAATATCCACTTTCCATCTGGTGAGACTGAAACTTCTGCATCGTAGTATTTATTATCAGTTAATCTTTTCACTTCGTTTCCATCTAAATCGCACGAATAAAGCTCTGCACCTTGCGGATAATTATTCGGATCGGAATAATTTCCCTTTGGCAAATCGAGATTGTCTTTTGTTGAAGTATAGATCAAGTGATTTCCATCAGGAAAATAAAATGAACAAGCGTCTTCGCCTTTATCGTTAATCCGTTTAATGTTGGTTCCGTCAATATTGAATGTATAGACTTGATGAACTGGATCGCCCTTAAATTTTGCGTTTCCGATCATGCTTTTACCATCCGGTGAGAAATAAAATTCCGCTCCTTCATCTACATTAGGAATCTGCCAGACTTTAAATTCTTTTTGTTCTTGAGTTTGTCCTACGCTCTCGCTTGGAGAAAAATAAATTATTACGGCTAATACTATAAGCAACCGTGCAATAAAAGTTGTTATCGAAGTCAATATGTTCTTTTCCAAATTAAACTCCTGTAAATTTTATTGTTTAATCTATTATCAAAAAATTTGTCACTTAGCCATTAATTCAATTTGAGTCTTATTCTCTTTCCCGTCTCGCAAATAAATTAATTCAACAATATTACCGGGCTGGAAATTTTTTAATGCGTCCGAATAATCTCGCAAACTGGTAACATTATATTGTCCAAGTTTTGTAATAACATCTCCTATTTGTAAACCTGCTTTAGCCGCAGGGGATTCTGGCGATAGATCAGCAATACGAACTCCCTTGCCAGAGAAAGCAAAATCAGGAACACTCCCTGTAGAAACTTTTCTTTCACCTGCAGTTGTTTGAGGTTTCTTTGATTCAGTAACTGCCTGTCCTTGGAAAGTGAGTGGTTCAATTCTATCGGCTAAGTAAAGAATTCCTTCACGGGCGAACGTGGCAACTTTAACTAATCCCGCCGCATCAATTTTATCTGCCGTATCTGATGGTTTATGATAACCTTCATTTGCACCGGCAAAGAATTGTACACCGGGAACACCAATGTTTAAGAAACTACGTTGATCACTTGCATCAAGATCTTGTGTTACCATTTCCGATTCAACTCCGGTAACATAACTTGCCCCCATAAAAATAAATCTCCATTCTCTTGCGCTATTACTGCTGAGTACAAATAATTTTTTTTCACCAAGCCGTCCAACAGTATCAAAGTTCAGAACACCGATAACTTTCTTTGCCGGAAACCGTTTCATGTTTTGCACATAATATTTTGAACCGAGCAAACCGCTTTCTTCAGACGTGAAAGCAACAAAAATAACAGTACGCTGTGGTTTTAAAGTTGTGCCGAGTAAGTTTGCCAATTCAAGCATTACTGAAACTCCGCTTGCATTATCATCGGCGCCGGGATGTATCTTACCTTCATTTCCTTTGTTTGCACCGGGCCATCCTAAACCTAAATGATCGTAGTGTGCACAAACAATTACCGATTCATCTTTTAGATTTGGATTTGTTCCGGGAATAATTCCAATAATATTTTTAACCGGAGCTTTATTTCCTTTAGCATCAACCACTTCGTCCCAAGTTTGAAAATAACTGCCGTCATCAGCACCCGGTTGTAAACCTGCGCTTTTAAATTTTTCAACAATGTAATCGGCTGCTTTTTTAATGCCTTCGGTTCCAGGTCCACGCCCAGCAAGTTCTTTACTTGCAAGATATTCTACGGACTTCATCATTCTTTCCGCAGAAAAAACCGGAGATAAAGTAGCTAACGCATTTCTTCGCGGTAAATTTGTAAAAATTGTTGCCGGAGAAGTTTTATCTACCGAAGGCACCTTTGCCATCAAAGGAGAATTAACTGCTTCCCATTCGCCTTTTGCAATGTTGGTTGGTTCAGTTCCTTCAAAAACCAGGTAACTATATTTTCCATAATGAGGAAGTTTTCTCGCAAGTCCCTGCACTGCTTCTTTATTATCAATAGAAAGTAATACAAGTACTGAAGCCGGATTCTTAGGATGACAAACGGAAATTATAACACTGCTCTTGTTGTTCTGGAATGAAGTCTTTCCAAATCGAACCGATTCATTTGTTAATTCTGCATCGTAATCTTTCAAACCTTCTTTGATCAATTTGGTAAATGAATTTTCTATTCCGAAGATCCAAACACTTTTATCAGCAGGAAGTTCGGAGACATCACTATCCAACATCACTTTGATTTTCTTAGTACTATCTGCAGCCCAAGTACTTGCTAACTCTTTATAATATTCCAGACTTGCTTTATCCGCTTTTGATGGTAGAAGAATTAATAAATCTTCCGAGCCAAATATTTTTGATAACGATGGCGGAATTTCATTGTAGTGAAGTTTACGGAACAAATTAAATTGCGGATCAACCTGAACCAATAATGGATCTTCTGGAAAAATCATTTCGTAGGTTTGCTCTTTTTGAGTCATAGCAACTTTTTTCATTTCAGCTTTTTTCTCAAATGAAACGGCAACCGGAACATCCAACACAAAAGCATCATCATTCTGTATTTGCTTTAAAGTAAATTTAAGAGCATATCCGGTTGATTCTTTTTTTACAGAAACGTTCGATATACTTAATTCCGGAGCTCCTTTTCTATTGACCCATTGATCAAAAAATTGTTTCAGATCTTTTCCGGAAACAGATTCAAATGCTAGACGAATATCATTATATGAAGCCGCTTTAAATTTGTTGTCACGATAAAATTTTTGAAACCCTCTAACGAATTGATCATCACCTACAAGTTCTCGCAGCATATTCCACATCATCATATTTTTCCCATATCCGATTGCTTCGGATGGAGCGTTATACCGCGATCCAAATTTGTTCAGCGGAAAATCATTTGACGGGTTAACATAGTCCGTAAATTTTTGCAGTGTAGAGCGACGGTATTCATCACCTTGACCCCGCTGCTCAGAAATAAGATGATCCGCCATATATGCGGTCAAGCCTTCACACCAGTTGCCGGTTTTAAAATCTACATATGCGCTGTTTCCCCAATAGTTATGCAATAGTTCGTGAGGGTAAGAAGAATGTAGAATAAACGGAAACCGGATGATCTGTTCACCCAACAGAGTAAATGAAGGCATGCCGTAACCAGTCTCCCAAAAATTTTCTACCAATGCAAATTTTGTGAAGGGATATGGACCAACTAATTTTCTGTACATCTCTAAGTATTGTGCAGTTGTTTCAAGATATTTATTAGCAAGTGCTTCATCAGGTGTTCGCAGAAAAGCCATTACATCAATTGCACCCGCTGATAAAGAATATTCTTTAAATTGTGCGCCGATCAAATAAATTTCTTCCATCGGCTCGGGAGAATCCCAACGAATAATATGATTGCCGTCCTTTGTTTCGTTTAGCGTTCTTTTGCCCTGACTAACTATATCCCATGGCTGCGGTACGGTAGCAGTTAACTCAAAATTTATCCATTCATTATTAAACCATGGAATCCAATAAGTAGAACCCGCCAGGTAAATTCCTTTCTCATCAATAATGCCGGGTGTTTGGCTGAATCCTCTTGCATATTCTTCGCCCAATTGTTTAATCGGATAATTAATTGTACCGCTGAATTTTAATGTGAACGAAACATCTCCCTTAATTTCATTTTTAAAAGTCACAGCATATTTATTTTGTTTGAAATCCGATGAGAGATTAAAATCTTCGCGGTCCATTCCGAAATCTTCAGCTTTTACTCCGCTTTTATCTAATTGGATCGTTACGTCTGGCGATTCAGAAGTTACATTTAAATTGTTGTTCAAAAGAAAATAGATCACAGGTTTAAATTGATCTGCTGGAATCGTGATTTGATCTACCGCTTCAATCTGATGTTTGCCGGGAGTGACCGTAACCGATATTTTATGATGGATTAAGGAACCTGCAAAAACAAAGGATGCAGTAAAAATAAGTGTGAATAAAAAAACAATTCTTCTAAACATAATATTCTCCAATTAAAATTCTTTTACTGATGACAACTAACAAATCCGAACTGAATAAAACTTGATCGCCGAAGTGTGCCATTAGTTTCATATTTACCTTACTATTAATAACATTGGATTATTTACTTTCATATATTTTTCAGCAACATTTTTTACATCTGCCAATTTCACATTTTTCAACGCATCAAGAAATTGTTTGTCGTAAGTGAAGTTGTTTTCGAAATAGAGAGAGCTGCCCAAATAGAAAGCCTGATTGATGCTTGAAAGTCTACGAAACATCATTCTGCCCAAATACATATTGACTGATTTTTCTAATTCATCTTGTGTCAATTTATCAAGGACGGTTAACTTGAAAAATTTTGGATATTGCGAAGACAGTTTATCAATGTTCTGCGGACGTGTTCCCTGAGAAATATAGAAAAGCGCTTTATCCTTGTTTACATCAATGCCAGCGCTCATATTATAAGCTAGTCCTTGTTTCTCTCGTATATCAAAAACAATTTCGTTTGAAAGAATAAGAGAAAGAGCTTGCAAAGCGGGTGCGTCTTTAGGATCTATTTGATTAATGAATCCCCAGAAAATGTAAGAACGTTCACCGCCTCCGGTTTTCTCAATGGTTGTAGGTTTAGTTTGCATCAAAAATGTTGGGGTATAAATTGAAGGTTCATCTTTAATCGAAGTACCGATAAACTCATCGAAGAGCACATTAATACTTTCCGGGCTTCCGGGAGATACGACAGAAATAATCATGTTTGTAGGATTAAAATATTCTTTAGTAAACGCCAACATATTATCATACGTTAGTGCAGTTTGTATTTGAGAATATTGACTGGGTTCATAGATTAATGTTTTGTATTCGGTGTCGAATAATTTTTTTGATTTATCGCCGCCCATTGACATCATAGTCATACCTTTAAATTTCTCAACTGATTTCTTGAATTCATCTTCAGTCGGCACGAAATTTTTTATTTGATTATTGATGTATATCACTGCGGCGGGTAAATTATCGGCTAATCCTTCAGCTCTGACGTAACCAAAATCGGGATGCAGATAAATGTCATCCATCGGAATGAACGGATTGTCATTCACAGTAAATGTAAATCCAAACTGACTGCTTAATTTTTGATTAGCTTCCGATCTCAATCGTTCACCAAGGCAATCGTGTAAAATTTTAGAAGCATCTTTGCCATATTTCAATTCGTAGGCAGCTTTATGTTTTACCAGATAATGAATTGCTAAAAGATTACTTGCTTCATTCTGAACAACCACTAAATCTTTACCGGTTATTTCATCTTTAAATAGTTTTGTGCTATTAGATGCTTCAACTTTTTCTTTATCTTTTTTAATTGTCGGAGATTGTATAATAATTATTGAAGGAGATGTTAGCTTAAGACCTCCCATTTCTTTTGCAGCTTTATAAAATTCATCGCCGCTGAATGATGCAAGAACCGCTTCAAAACCTTTTTTAACGATTCCGTCTGAATTATAAATTCCGAACATGTGTGGTTTTTCAATGTTCTTCACAAAGTCGGTACGTGTTTGTGTAGCTTCCGATTTAACCGTCTCATCTGGTAGGTTAAAACTCAAACCATCAATTTTTTTTGTTACGGAGTTTACTAAAGCATTGAAGTCGACATCTTTGCTCAAAACAATAACTACTTCTGCATAATTATTAAGAGGAGAAAGCCGGGCAGATAATTTTACTGATTTTATAATTTGAGGGAATTCCGTTTTTAATGACGATTGAATTGCATCTTTATTTTTTTCAAATACCAAACCAATCAACTGAAAATATTCTGATGATTCCATTAGAGGTAATTGATAAAATATTTGTACAACTTTGTCATCGCCATCATAAAAACGATTTTGGACCATACCGCCGGAATTTGTTTGCAACATTGGAGTTTGAAAACCAGTTGCCCATTCCGGATTTACTTCGCGAATTACTTGTCCCGGTTTTGCTTTCCCATAAATTTCTTTAATGAGCGAAAGCATTTCCTTAGTTTGGAAATTTCCGATAACGCTTAAGATCATATTGTTGGGAACATAATTATTTTTATAGAATGAATTTACTTCATCTCGTGACATTGATTGAATTGTTGAATAAGTCCCAAGTGTGGGTAATGAAAGCGCATGTCCGCTATATAATATAGATAGCGTATTTCGTTCTAGCTGTTCTTGCGGATCGGCAATACTCTTTGATATTTCTTCTAATACAATTCCTTTTTCCTTTTGGAATTTTTCATCAGGCAATGTTGAATTAAAAAGCATATCTGCCTGAATTTCCATACCCTTCTTAATATTTTCAGTAGGAGTAACCATCATAAAATCCGTATAGAAATTATCTGTATGAGCATTATTGTATCCACCGATCCGGTCAACGTCATCATATAATTTTTTCTGTTCGCGTGTGGTTGTTCCATTAAATAATAGATGTTCCAGCATATGACTCATACCGCTTGTAGAAAAAGTTTCGTAAGCAGAACCGACTTTTATAATAACATTTACACCTACCATCGGTAGAGCGGGATTTTCAATCATGAGTACTTTCATCCCGTTGTCTAATTGATAAATAGATACACCTTTCGGAAACGATAGAATTTTCGTAGTCGAATCTGTCATCACACCATCCGAAGCGTATAGCGAAGGCGCTTGAGTCAGCGCTATACATAAAAGCAGAATTGAAAATAAAATTCGTGATTTTCTTTTCATGATTATGATCTCCGTGTTTCTGTAATTAATAAACTTGTCAAAGGATAAATTTTTTTTACATACAATTTATAAGTGATTCTTTTAATAGTTAGAGCCTGTAATAATCTGTACTGATCTAGCTTTCTATAAAAGAAAGTAGACAGATACTTTTTGAAGCCATTGGCAGGTTTCACAATTTTCAAAAATATCATGAAGAATACAAACTCAACTAGAATTTTAGTTCAAGTGAAAATCGAGAGACTTTTCCTAAAAAATTATAATCAACAAGTGCATAATCAAAACCTACTTGCTGATCTCCGACATTTATTTTTAAGCCGGTACCGAAAGTCCAATTTTCTATATCATAATTTATTTTGTAGCCAAGTCTCACAAAGAATGTTTCATTCCATGAATATTCACCGCCAATGTTCACTCTCTCATTGTTATCATTGGGATGATTACCATCCAATGCCATTGTAAAGCGATGGTATCCGGATTGGATTAAAGGATCTTTACCGCCAACAATATCCATCGAAATACCAACACGAAAATTTAAAGGCAGAGACCAGGGTTCTGTTTTTAATCGCGCATCAGGATTATATTCCCCCGAGATTGTTTTATTTATATCAACCAATGCTATTAGATCGCGTCCTTCGAGTTGCATATTACCACCAAAGTTTGACACACACATTGCAATTACTAAATTGTGAAATCCCGTACGTAGATAAGTCCCTATATCTATTGCAACAGTATTAGCAGATTCATTATAAGCACTTTGCTGAATATATTTAACAGTCAATCCAACCGAAAAACGATCGGTTAATGCACGGGCATATGTTAAACCAAAGGCAACATCATTCACACTATAATAAACCCCAGTTCCTTCAGGTTGTTCAACAGTTGTAACTTCTTGTTCTCCCGTTGTTAAAGATGTTGCACTAATACCCAATGCATCACTCTCGCCTAAAGGAATTACCATACCAGCATAGTTGTGGAAAATTTCCGCAAACCATTGTGAATGACTTACACCGACAGTTATAGATTTTAGGTTTATAATTCCTGCCGGATTCCAATACAGTGCGGATACATCATTTGCAACTGCAGCAAAAGTTTCACCCATTCCCATTGCTCTTGCGCCAACACCAATTTTAAGAAATTGCGCAGCAGCAGTGCCAACTTTAGAAAAACCTTGGCAAAAATTTACAGTCGGCAATACAAGAATTAAAAGAAACGTAATTATTTTTTTCATTAGCTTTGTCTCCACTGGCTCAGGAGTAATTATTTAATAACAAGAAATTTACCAATCTTCTTTTGTCCGTTAGGAATTGTAACTACATAGACATATAAACCGTAAGCAATGTATTGACTGTTGTAGGTTCGCATATCCCAATATTCGTATCCCTTATTATCGTTATGATCTATATCGGCAATGTGGTCTCCTGCTACCGTAAAAATTGAAATCTTGCATTCATTCGGTAAATGATTAAACATTAGTTTCTTGCCGAACTGATTTGTTTCCCAAACGTTAGCAACAATGTATGGATCCGGTACGACTCGAATTTTATTTAAGTCAATCTCTTGTGTTGATGAATACGTTGCTTTCTGTGTATTAAATTCATATCTAATTTCTTTTCTAAATGGTTTATAAGTTTTTATAGTAAACTGATCACCATTGGAAGGAGGAAATGCTCTTTTATAAACTGGATCTCCATCGGCATTTGTATAATGATCCGGAAAATTGTTAGTATTCAGGTAAAGTCCAGAGTAAGTTGTATCATGAGTTGTGTTATTAACATTAACCTGCTCTAATACTAGAACATCAGCATATTTTTCATAATAACCCGGACTGCCTTTAGTGAATCCTTTACCACCGGGAATTAAATCCCATCCTAAAGGGCTATAATAATCTTTTCTGTAATCATCGGGTGCTAAAACAGCATATTCATAAAGCCATGTATTACTACTTATATCAATTGGATGTGCAGGATCTGTAACAACTTCAACCTTCAGAGGTAAATGTTGAAGAGTTTTTTGATCCTTATTAGTAAAGAAATCATACCAATGCGCCATAAGTCCGCCCGATGGATTAGTATCAACTGTAATACGAATATTATCCGTCGTGTAAATTGTTTCTGGTACAATATCGGGTCTGTTCTTATATTTTAGTACAGGGCCAGTGCGCCAATCAAAAGTGCATGTATCACCGTTAACTTTTGTCCATCCTATAAACTCTACACCAGACGGAGAATTTTGTACAGTTAATCGAAATCCATCTATTACTGGTAAATTATCTCCGGTGTTATCTGAAAAAAGATGATGACCCAATAATAATGTTGTATCTGTTGTTCCTTTAGCAATTCTATATAGATTAAAACCAAGAACATAATTTTTCTTAGTCCCTACAACTTGCAATGCCGAGTCTACAAATGTTACTAAGTAATCATCACCTCTAATTAATTCCGGATTAATAATATCTACTTTAACAAGACCCTGTGAGAGACCGCCAATCGGTGGGACGGAGCCTGCTAAATTAGATTGGGGACCATAATTTGGAGGGCTATAATTTTGAGCTTTAACACCGGGGATTACTGAAACAGTGTTTGCCTGCATCGTGGAATGCCCGAGCGCAGATTGATAAGACTGTTCGAGTTTGTTTAGTGTTTGATTCCCTTTATCATAAGCTGTAACACAATACCAATATTCAACTCCGTTGATTAAATTTTCGTCAACATAACTGTGCTTTAGTCCAGTATCATCTCCTAACGATTGATTGTATGCCGGATCGGGACCTTTTATTCCATCAATCAAATCAAAAATTTTAATTGGCTTGAAACCGATTACATTTCCAAAATAATCTGTAATTGGTGATCCCCATGTTTTACCAAGATCGTCGCTTCGATAAATTTTGTAACCTTCAAAATCATTTTCTCCTGTTAATGCATCTTTGGAACTTTCAGCATCTGAATCCCACGCTAAACGAATTTGTTTATCATCGGCGTTAACTGTTACCTTAGGCGTTGCCGGTGGCCCGGAACCCTGGTAACTGCGTTGATACATTTGTTGAACGACTCTTAAATTTTTCATTAGGTCAGTTGTATCAGGCTGATTTGGAATGCTACCGGAGTTTCCCATGACAACAGCAACAGAAGATTTTACCGATTCATTCGGCGCAAGACTGAAGGGGCCAGTAAAAATATAATAATTTAAGGGTGCGCCTTCCGGAAAATATACTTTCATACTATCAGGATTGGTAGTATCCATTCGGCGGTTGGCCCCATGAAAAATAGCTTTGGGAATTCCCAAATTACGGTCGTTCGGATTACTGCTGATTACAGGCCACATTTCCTGATCAACTTTTGGTGATACTTCTCGATTGAAAAAATGAAAATCAGTTATTCCCATATTCTTGGGAGTTTCTAAAATATTTAACCCGACCATTCCCAACGGTGAAGGATCATTTGCCCATGCGCCATCCTTTGTATTGTTTACGTCCCACACATAAACAAAGTCGCCATTGGTGTGGGCATCTTTGGGATTGCTGTCAATTATATTTATCAAATCTTTGTTATCATAATCAGGTCTAAAAATTGCGTTGTATCCTACATAGATACTATCCAGTTGTCTGCCGCTTTTATTATGGATTGTAAAATCCCAAATCAACATATCTTCAGCATAAGGACGACCATAGCTAAAAGCTGTTTCTTCAACTTCAATTCCAACGGCTCCATTCGGATTAGAATTTTCTCTATCATCAAAAACAGAATATATATCGCGATCAGAAACAAATTCTCCGGCAACTTCTTTTCCATAGTTAGGAGATTTCGGATCAATATCAATTCGGAAGTGACCGGGCCAATAACGTTTTCCGGGAGTGCTTACCCATGCACCTTGATTATTAAAATATCCTTGAGGCCATGTCTCCGCATTGTCACTGCTTGCAAGAAAGGGAGTTTCGTCTGGAGGAGGCGCCGTAACATCTCCGGAATAAATTTTCCCACGCGATCCTGCTTTGGGAGTCCAATCAACTTTTTCTGATGGACCACTTATGACAGAGGTTATTACATTTCCTTTAACCGCTACAATTAAACCTAATCCAAAACAATATTGCGTTTCAGTATTTGCTGATGCAGGCCAATGAATAGCATTATTAAAATATTCATGATAATTGGAGAGAACACCATAATTTCCAAGATAATTGGAAACCTGTCCTTTATCCATAATTCCAATTCCCCGTTCCCCTGCTGAATATGTTTTCTTTAATCGTTCAATCTGTTCATGTTTCATTTCTTTATGGCAACCGCTACAGTCCAAATTTTGGGCTTGAATCAGTGCGGGGGAAAAAAGAGATAAAATTATTAGCGGAATAAAATATCTCATCAAAAATTTAAACATAATATTTTCTCCTGTTACCAAATAAATTGAACTCCCGCTCTAATAATTCGCGGTGGCCCTACGTAAGAAGGATTATGATCAGCGTCCGGCGATGAACCTACGAGTCCCGCAACACCTGTATCGAAAGGTTTACCGGTACGCGAGTATACATAACGAACATTTTCCACATTAAGTAAATTTGTAATTTCTAAAAAGAATGATGCTGCTATAGTAGAAAACCAAACTTTTTTTATCATTCGAAGATCTACTGTAGAAGTCCAGGGTTTTCGTCCGGAGTTAATATCAATCCGCACAGTCGGATCAACATAAGGAGTATAAGGAAGTCCGCTGCCAGCCTGAATTAGTAAGTTCAAATTAAAATCGGAAAACGGTTTGATCCCTAATATTTCCGGTCCTTTATCTTTTGGAATATTAAAATTAATATTCACAGCAATATCGTGGCTTTGATCAAAATCTAAAAAATATTCTTGATGAGGAATTTCTTCTTTTGCAAACGCATTAAAATATCCGCCAAGCGGTTGCGAATTATTTCCTTTAGCTACCATAAATGTATAATCAATAGATCCTGAAATGTAATTACTGTACCGCTTGCGCAGCGTTAGATCAATACCTTTTACGCTTGCATAATCTGAATTGTAAAAAACGACATAATCTTGAGATAAATAAGTTACTTGAAGCGTTGATAATAAATCAGTAATGTCTTTGTACCACGCTGAAACATCTAATGCCCAATCATCGCTCAGTTTATATTTTATTCCCGTTTCATAAGCAACTGTTTTTTGCGCTTTCACCCCGGGATTACCAACTAACGGCATTGACGTGCTTAAGTCTTTATTGTTATTATAGTATAGAGCATTGTAATCCGGATTCTGAAAGAAATGACCGTAAGAAAAATGAAGCACAGCACGGTCGGTAATAGGATGTGCCAAACCAATGCGTGGGCTTAACTGTGTTTTTGGTGAGACAGATTCTTCCACAGAAGGGATCCAATTATTGTTGTTATCAAAACTTCCAAAGCGGCGAATGTCCGGCCACATAGTTGTCTTTGGATCGGCATAATCAAAACGTAAACCAAGATTTATTATTAGGTAATCATATTCAATTTTATCCTGGATATAACCTGCCATCTCAATCGGCGTTCGAACATATTCATCTTTGTATTGCGCTCCTGATGGCCACGGTTGAGATTCTTCATGTACCTGAATATGATGACTCTTAAATTCAAATCCACCTTTAAACTGATTGAAGTTGTTAGCTTGATAAGTTAAATCAAATTTCCCGTCATAGGTAATTGTTTGATCATCAGAATAAGGAGAATCATCACCGCTGACATAGAAATAAACGGTTTCACCTGTCTGACCTCTTATATAATCTTGCGGCTGTTTATTCCCTACTTGAGTTTTCATATTATTAACATAGCGGGAAAGTTGAGCAGTATAAAACATACTATTATTAAGTGTATGTGTTAATGTTAATCCAAGGCGATTTGTATTTTGTATTGAGTGACTTTGATTTTCACTCAAGTATTTCCAAGCATGACTATATCCTTGAGATTCATTCTGAGTTATCTGATTGGATAATGACAACTTTACATTCGGACTAAATTTATAAGTTAATTTGCCAAAGCCGTCTCTTTGCAAAGTGTAGCCATGAGGTAAATAACTATCCTCATTTTTATATTTACCAGAAATGAAAAATGTAAGGTTGGGGATAATTGGCAAAGGACCGTTCAATGACAAATTTAATGTTCCGTTTATCGGTATCTCTAAATCGAATGGTCTAAATTTGAACCGGTCAATTACACTTTTTTCCACATAATTATAACTATCTGCTATACCAGGGAAAGGATTATTTTTTCTATAAGGAGATTGATTTAACATCGGTGAAGTAATCTCAAATTTTCCGTGGAAAGTATCGCCGCCATCTTTCGTAACAATATTAACTATGCTTGACATGGCATCGCCATATTCAGCATTAAAAGCACCGCTTAAGATTATCATTTCTTCAATTGCATCTTTATTCATGGAATTGTTAAAACCACCGTACAGAGGATCTTCAACATACATACCATCAACCATGTATGCTATTTCACCTGTTCTACCTCCTCTTACGTGGATGTTGCCATCGGCGTCAGTAGTAAATCCTGCTTTAGTTGTTAAAATATCTTGAACACTTTCTGCAGGCATGTTAATAATTTCATCGGCGCTTATTACTGATTGTTTCGAAGTGACATCTTTCTCAATGATTGGACGATTCGCAACAACAACCGTTTCTCCCATTTCTGTTGTTGTGGATTCCATCAAAAAATTTAATTGTGTACTGAGATCAATAACAACTTGAACATTAGTAACTTTATAATTTTTATACCCGATCATAGACGCACGAACGGTATAACGACCGGGTCTTATATTAATTATAAAATATTGGCCATTAAGATCGCATGAGGCTCCTAATGTAGTTCCTTCGATCATTACATTACAGCCTGGAAGTGGTTCTCCCGTAATTGCATCTTTTACGGTGCCGGAAATTTTACCTGTTGTTCCGCAGAAAATAAAGGAAGGTGCAATTGAAAGTATTATCACAAGATAAAAGACGTTAATTTTTTTTAAATAATTTTTCAAGAGGGTCCTCCCCTTTAAACAAATTATTATAGTGTAATTAAATTTTATTTTTCCAATTGATAAAACCTTCCGAAGATCTAACTTCAACTTCCAAATCTTACTTTCTTATAAACCTTTATTTGTTTGTTTCAAATCTTCGAAAGGTTCTGTAAAAAATGAACGAAGATTACTTCATGAGAATCATCTTTTTACTTTCGTAAAAATTACTGGTCTTTAATGAATACATATATACACCTGAAGGAACAGCATTCCCAAATTCATTTTTCCCGTTCCAACTAACAGAATAATAACCGGCAGGTTGTTCTTTGGATACAAGCGTTTTTATTTCACGACCTAATAGATCATAAACTGAAAGAGAGATGAAACCACCAGCTGATAATTTATAAGAAATTTGTGTTTCGGGATTAAATGGATTTGGATAATTCTGCAATAACGAAAATTCCGTAGGCAGCTTACTATTTTCTTCAACTGAAGTTGGGGTTAATTGTGTTACATAAATATTATCAAAATAACTTGCTATACCGTCTGCATCCATTTGAAAGGAGTATAGTCCAAATCTTCCTGCAATATTTGCAGTCGCATTTTCATAATAAATCGGGCACCCTGTTAACAAATGTCCATCGAAGTAGCACCAAAAACCAACTTTAGTAGAAGTAATTGTTCTAACTTCAACTTTCATTTTATGCCAACTGTCGGTAGTTGGAAATATACCAGGATTATCTACGCCCTTAAAATCTTTGCTAAATAAAGGCAGGTAAGTATTGGGATCAGATTTGAGACCGGAAAGATTTATACGATCGCTTGAATCAAAGTCTGCGCGTAATTTAAAAAAATCTTTTTTAGAGCTATCGGCATAAACAACTAATCCGGTATAAGCTGACCCTGCTGAATTGTAATAGTAACAATAAACGTCAGCTTCTATCGAATAATTTTGTAAAGTAACATCTCCGTTTACAGCCACGGCAGAACCCGAATAGTCTCCGTTAACATCTTGTAACCAGCCAACATAATTTGCACCGCCAGTTAAAACTTTTGGTGCTTGTGCCATCGGTTGGGCTATTACCATGTCTTGATTTTTGTAATAAGTTCCCCATGATGCCTTAGCACCATTTTCAAAATTTTCATAGAAGAGGATTGTTTGAGAAAATATTTTTTCCGAACCGAGAAATGATAGAATGAAAACTGTGATACCAATAATAGTAGAGATTCTTTTCATGACTTACCTCCATAAATTAAAAGATGGAGTTTGAAATAATCCTTGCTTAGTTTTTTACTAATTTATTGTGTTGAACAAATTAATAACAAAAACAATGTTTGATCGGATACTGTAATTCAAAAAACTTCATCTGGATTATTTTTTTAATTCGGTATAATGAAGTTTTATATATTTAACTCAATTTAATTTAGACTGGCTTACTTGAGAATACAATTGCGATTAACGGTTAATAGCTGCGAAAAGTGGTTTTATAACTGGATAATAGAGAAGAAAATCGGGATTAGACAAATTTCTCTTTTATTTTAGCTGCATATCTACGGCTCATGAGAAAAGGTTTTTCAAATCCTTTAAGAAAAACCTTATATGAATTGGAAAATGAATCATCAATTTTGGATATACAACCCAAGTTCACAATTGTCTCTCTGTGTATCCTGCAGAAATGATTTTCCGGAAGCCGGCTCTCCCATTCTCTCATAGTTTTTCTAGTTATCGAATGAGTTTTATCTATAATATGTACAAATGTATAATCTGCATCAGAAGTGATAGCAGCAATAGAATCTATCTTTAAAAATCTGTATTTATTATTAAGCATAAGGAAAATTACATCTTCGTAATCCAGTTGACGAAATGACTCGGATTCTTTTAATGCTCTATTAGTAAGTTTATCAATAGTTTGATATATTCTTTCAGCACTGACCGGTTTTAACAAATAATCTTGTGCATTAACCTCAAAAGCTCTGATTGCATATTTATCGTAGGCAGTTACAAAAACAAAATCTAGTTCAAAATCTATTTTATTTATCAGATCAAATCCCGATTCTCCGCGTAATTGAATGTCTAAAAAAACTAAATTTGGGTGTAATTTATTTATGAGCATTACTGCTGAGTCAACGGTGTTTGCTTCTCCTACAATCTCAATCTCTCCAAACGTGCTTAGGACATTCTTAAGATCAAGTAGTGCAAGTTTTTCATCATCTACTATAATCGCTTTATATTTTGGTATCATATAATTAATGATTTAGTTCTTTTTTTTAAGTGACATCTTTACTTGCACAGATTCATCATTTTTAATTATTTGAAAATCATGCTGGTTTGGCGAGTAAATTTCTAATCTTCTTTTAATATTTTCCAACCCTCTACCGTCATGGTTATTTTCCCCTCTTTCAATCCATTTACCGGTATTGAAAACACTGATATTCAAAAAATCACCGAGCATGTTCGCTGATATAATAATTTTCAACGGGATAGGACTTGTGTGCATTCCATGTTTAATTGCATTTTCAACAAGCGGGTGAATAAGAAAAATAGGGATTTGACAAACTTCAGCAGTTGGTTCAATATTAAAATCTACAATTAGTTCGTCTTCAAATCTTACTTTTTCGATATCTAAATAGTTCTTTATAACTTCAATTTCTTTTGATAGAGCTACTTCATTATTATGAAACTCTATTAATGTGTAGCGTAAAAATTCTGAAATTTTTGTGATGATCTCTTTTGCTTTTTTATTTTCATCGGAAGTAAGCGCTCGTAATGAGCTTAAAGTATTAAATAGGAAATGAGGATTTAGCTGGTACTTTAACATCTCAAGCTGAGCATTGCGTACAAGTAGTAACGCGTTGTCTGTTTTCTCTTTTTGCGAGACCCATTCCATCCAAAACTTAATTCCAAAATATAATCCGCTCCATCCTATGAAAACCGCATTATTCCTAATAATACCTACAATAATTTCCCAAAAAGTAATGTTTCCTAAAGTTATCTTATTATTCATTAATGATTCAATAATTACGATAGAGCTTACACTCCATATTGCCGAACATATAAATGAAGAAACAAATATTATTATAGAGAGCGAAATGAATGAATATTCCAGAAAATTAATTCTTTTCAATCTATAACGTAACAGAACCGATATTATAAAACCTACGGAAAGATTTATTATTCTATTAAGAAGATTCCGAAATGTAAAATCTTTAATGGGGCTAAACACAAATATGTATTGAAAAAAGAAGATGATCCAACCAAAGATTTGCAGAAACCAAAAGGTCCTTTCTGTATTTTTATATATTTCTTTAATCATCTTCATGGGTATTACAATTTTTCTGATTTAGAATAATCTTCACTCAAAATATAATACTTAGCTTCAAAAACTCGTTTTCATTCAATATCAATTTATTCATTTTTTAGAAAAAATCCTTTGAATTGCGATAAGCGGTTTTTAATTATGATAAGCGGTTATCTTTCACCAATTGGAAAAGCCAGAGCAATAACTCCGGCTATGATAAAATAATAACTGATAGTAAAAAAAATTACGCATGCGCATATTCCAAGAATCTCTTACTGAATTAATCAGTACTTCATTTTCAATCGGTTAACGGGATGAAAAAGGGATTAGATTTTTAGTGTGCTTTTTTAAAAGGCTGTTTTCAAAATAAAATACAAATGATAACTAAATATTTTTCATCTCAATAAATTTACTGTAAAAAAACATCTATTAAATTTTTATTTTATTTCTGTACTATTTTGATTTTAAAAGAAATTCAACTGCTTCTTTAAGTATTTTATTTGAAACCGGTTTGGTTATGAAATAATCTGAACCGGATTCAGTTGCCATTTGCCTCATCTTAGTTTGTGCATGTGCGGTTAGACAAAGTATGGGAGTGCCGGTAAATTGCGGGGCTGCTTTAATCTCTTTTATTAACTCCAAACCATTCTTAGTTCCTTTTAATGCTACATCCATTATTATTACGTCATAATTTGTCTTCGAGTATTTTTCATAATATTCATCAACTGATTCACAAAAATCAATTTCAAA